>CAIXHF010000088.1 GCA_903919185.1 uncultured Opitutia bacterium
CGGCGAATAGTTCGTCTAGTCAATTTCAACTCAGGTAACGCCTCCCTTATAAAGGACGCCACAAGTCGCGAGGGCGACTAACGGAACTAGGATTAACAACTCTCCGTACCCGACCCCAGAGCTCCGTAGCTAGAGCTCTGGAACACTTTGTCCGGAAAACCGCCCCCTCCCCTGCCACTCGGGCTCAGGGCAGCGGACGATTAAAGGTTGGGGAGCAGCGAAACTTTCCAATAGAAAGTGCGCACCTCATGAGACCCCTCTTCCTGTTGGCGTGGTCCGCTTGCACGAGCGCGCTCTGCGCGCAGACAACGGTCACCCATGACGTCGTGGTCTACGGGGATTCCGCCGCCGCCGTTGCGGCCGCCATCCAAGCGAAACGCCAAGGCTTAGACGTGGTGCTGGTGAACTCCACCGACTTCCTCGGCGGCATGACGTGTAGCGGGTTATCCGCGAGCGATATCTTCCATCGCGACGCGGTGGGCGGCGTCGCTCGAGAACTCTACGGCCGGATTGGCCAACACTACGGCAAGGCCTACGTCGATTACTTCGAGCCCCATGTGGCGCAGGCCGCGATGGATGGGATGGTCAAGGACGCGGGGGTAAAAGTCTTCCTTAACGAACAGCTCGATCGCAGCGCCGGTGGCGTGAGCAAAGAAGGGGTCCAACTAAAATCTTTCCGAACGCTCTCCGGCAAAGTCTTTGTCGCCAAGGTCTTCATCGATGCGAGCTACGTGGGCGACCTCATGGCCGCAGCGGGAGTCTCTTACGCGGTCGGGCGTGAGCCGAACACGCTTTTCGCCGAGACCCTCAACGGCGCCCAACGCGGCGACAATAAGCCCCGCAAACACTACACGCAGAAGGATAAGGACCACTTCATTAAGGATATTGATCCTTACATCAAAGCCGGTGACCCAGCGAGCGGTCTCCTGCCTTTCGTCTTCGCGGAAGATCCGGTAACAGGCGAAGGCGACCGCCGGATCCAAGCCTACAACTACCGTCTCTGCGTCACGACGGACCCGGCCAACCGCTTGCCCTTCACCAAACCCGAGGGCTACCGCGAACTCGACCACGAGATGCTGCTCCGGAACCTCGAAGCCGGCGATATCCGCTTCCCCGCCCTCATCCATAAATTACCTAACGGAAAAGCCGACTGGAACTCCATGCATGCCGTGGGCACGGACTATGTGGGTGCCAACTGGGCCTACCCCGAAGCCGACTACGCAACGCGGCAGAAAATCGAGCAAGCCCACGAGCTCTATATTCGCGGACACCTCTGGACGCTAGCGAACCATCCCCGCGTCCCGGTGGAGATTCGCACTCAGGCCGCCGCCTATGGACTCTGTAAAGACGAGTTCCCAGGCCGCGGTGGCTTCTCGCCCATGATTTATATTCGCGAGGCCCGGCGCCTCCAAGGGGCTTACGTGATGACCGAACTGGACTGCAAAGGAAAGCGCACACCAGACGACCCGGTCGCCCTGGCGAGCTTTGGCTTGGACTCCCATGCCGTCCGCTACTTCGTCACAAAACGCGGCTTCTTGGAGCGCGATGGCGTTATCTGGAACGTGCCGCCGCGGCCCTATGGCGTTTCCTACCGCAGCCTGACGCCTAAGGCCGAAGAGTGCACCAACCTGTTAGTGCCCGTCTGCCTCTCCGCCACCCACGCGGCCCATGGCTCTATTCGCATGGAGCCGGTCTTCATGCAACTCGGACAGGCCGCCGCAATGGCCGCTGGCATTGCCATTAAACAAGGTACGAGCGTGCAGGCGGTACCTTACGCACAGATCCGCGATCTCCTGACGGCAGCCAAACTTCCCGTGCAATGGACCGCGCCGCCCGCCACCAAGGCCACGCCCGCTAAGAAATAAAAGGCGGAGGTGGTTTTTGACAAAGTCCGAATCTGCACCTTGTTAAGTTGCGACGCACACCCTCGCATCCACTCTCTGCCGATCTGTTAGCATCCTGCTATACCCCATACTCCAAACTCAATACTCTCCTCACAACCATGTCCGATATCTCCAAATGCCCCGTTATGGGCCACCTTGCCCCACAAAACCGCCACACCGCCGCCGCGGCGATGAGCAACGGCGATTGGTGGCCGAATCAGCTCAACCTAAATATCCTGCGCCAGAACTCGCCGAAGAGTGATCCGCTGGCTCCTGACTTTAACTACGCCGAGGAGTTCAAGAAGCTCGACCTCGACGCCCTGCGTAAAGACCTCGCCGCGCTGATGACCGACTCGCAGGAATGGTGGCCGGCCGACTACGGCCACTACGGCCCCTTCTTCATCCGCATGGCCTGGCATAGCGCCGGCACCTATCGCGTCACCGACGGTCGTGGCGGCGCTGGCTACGGCACGCTTCGCTTCGCCCCGCTGAACAGCTGGCCCGATAACGCCAACCTCGACAAGGCCCGACGTCTGCTCTGGCCGCTCAAGCAGAAGTACGGCCAGAAGATTTCCTGGGCCGACCTCATGGTCCTCACTGGCAACGTCGCGCTCGAGACCATGGGCTTCAAGACCTTCGGCTTCGCCGGCGGCCGTCCCGACGTTTGGGAGCCGCAGGAAGATATCTACTGGGGTCCAGAAACGGAATGGCTCGGCGACAAGCGCTACACTGGCGATCGGCAGCTCGCCGACCCGCTCGGCGCCGTCCAGATGGGCCTGATTTACGTCAATCCCCAAGGTCCTAACGGCAAGCCCGACCCTCTCACCTCGGCCCGCGATATTCGCGAGACGTTCGCACGCATGGCGATGAACGATGAAGAGACCGTCGCCCTCATCGCCGGTGGCCACACCTTCGGCAAGGCCCACGGTGCCGCCACGCCCGACGGCCACGTCGGTCCGGAACCCGAGGGCGCCCCGCTCGAAGAGATGGGCCTCGGCTGGAAGAACACCTTCGGTAAGGGCCATGGTGTCGATACGATCACGAGCGGCCTCGAAGGCGCTTGGTCGAGCACGCCGACCCGCTGGTCGAATGAATACCTCCAGAACCTTTGGAACTACGAATGGGAACTCACCCAGTCCCCAGCCGGCGCCCACCAGTGGACGCCCAAGAATGGCGCCGCGAAGGACACCGTACCGGACGCGCACGACAAATCGAAACGCCACGCGCCGATGATGTTCACGTCCGATATCGCTCTAAAGGTGGATCCCGCCTACTCCAAAATCACGAAGCGCTGGCTCGATCATCCTGCCGAGTTCGCCGACGCCTTCGCTAAGGCCTGGTACAAGCTAACGCACCGTGACATGGGTCCTTATGCTCGCTGCCTCGGCCCGCACGTGGCTCCGGCCCAGCTTTGGCAGGACCCCGTCCCTGACGTTGACCACGCCTTAATCGACTCGGCTGACATCGAATCGCTGAAGAAGTCTCTCCTGGCTTCGGGCCTCACGACCGCGCAACTCGTCTCGACCGCGTGGGCTTCCGCCGCCAGCTTCCGTGGTAGCGATAAGCGCGGCGGCGCCAACGGCGCCCGTATCCGGCTTGCCCCGCAGAAGGATTGGGAAGTCAACCAACCCGCCGAACTCGCTAAGGTCCTCGCCGTCCTTGAAAAGGTACAGGCCTCCTTCAACGCTGCTCAGACCAGTGGCAAGAAGGTCTCCCTCGCCGACCTCATCGTGCTCGGTGGTTCCGCCGCGGTCGAAGCGGCCGCCGCTAAGGCAGGTACGCCCGCTAAAGTGCCGTTCACCGCAGGCCGTACTGATGCGACCCAAGCGATGACCGATGCCGAGTCTGTCGCGATGCTTGAACTAAAGTATGACGGCTTCCGCAATTACCTTGGCCGTAAGCTCGACCGACCCGCCGCCGAGAACCTCGTAGACCGCGCCCAACTCCTCACGCTCACGCCACCCGAGATGACCGTACTCGTCGGTGGTATGCGCGTGCTCGACACGACGGTGCTCTTCCCGGGTCTCGGCGTACTGACCAAGCAACCAGGCGTCTTGACGAACGACTTCTTCGTTCACCTCCTCGACCAGTCCTTGGTTTGGGAGAAGGCTAAGATCTGCGAGCACTTCTTCGAAGGCCGCGACCGTAAGTCCGGCCAGGTGAAGTGGAACGCGACCGCCGTCGACCTCGTCTTCGGCTCCAACTCGCAGCTCCGTGCCCTGTCCGAGGTCTACGCCAGCGCCGACGGCAAGGTGAAGTTCGTCCACGACTTCGTCGCCGCCTGGACGAAGGTCATGAACCTCGACCGCTTCGACGTCGCCAAGAAGTAAGCGCTCCCGCGCCCTTCCCCTCACGGCCCGCCCCTCGGCGGGCCGTTTTATTTATCAACCAAATCAACACGATAGCGCCACCCGTCGGAACAAAGGGCGTAATAGGCGGTCAACATTGATCAGGACCCCCATGCGCCACCCCTCGAAAGCGACCCCGCCAAAGCCAAGGAAAGGCTCGCATTGGCTTGTCCGGCTGGCACAAAACATGGGTACCCCCGGCGTTGCTACCCCCTAATATGAATCGTCGACGTTTCATCCTCCGTTCCTTGGGAGCCACCCTGGCCCTCCCTGGCTTATGCTCGCTCAGCGCAAAGGCCCTCAGCGGCAACCCCACCGTCCAGGTGGACAAAGGTGCCGGCATCGGCGCCCGCCGCTTCGTGGCGATCGGCAACCTACTCGGCTATCAGACTAAGAAACTGTTCCCGACCACCACCGGGCGCGACTACGAAAAGACGACGCTGCTGGAGCCCATCTGGGCGCAGCGCGAACTGATGACCGTTTTCCGTGGCCTCGACCACGGCGTCAAAGGTGGCCACTTCGCGGTGCATTCCTTCCTCTCCGGCGTGCTCAATTCCGAGGCACAGAACCGCCCAGACGGCAACGTCTCGCTCGACCAATTCCTCGCCGAGGAGCTCGGTCACCAGACCCGTTTCTCCTCGCTCACCGTCGGCTCTGAGGGCGGCATCCATGGCGGTTGTCAGCTCGCCTGGACGAAGTCCGGCGTACGCGTACCGCCGATCACCAACCCAGCCGAACTATTCGATAAGCTTTTCGTCAGCGACTCCGCGGACCGTCGCGTCCGTCGCGAACAAGAAAACCAGGTGCAGGCCTCGATCCTCGATTCCGTGCGCGAGGAAGCGAAGCGTCTCTCCGGACAGGTCAACCAGGAGGACAAGGCTAAGCTCGAAGAGTACTTCACGTCCGTACGCGACGTCGAAAAGCGCCTCGAACTGCGGCAGCGCTGGACCCATCTCCCGAAGCCAGCGGCACCCTTCGACAAGCCGGCCAACCGCAACGCCGTCGACGACTTACCGCTCATGTATGAGCTCATCGCGCTCGCCCTGCACACCGACAGCACCCGCATCGCTACGTTGGAAGTCGGCGGCGACTTCCTGCCCCAGAATCTCGGCATCAAAAAGGACTATCACGGCCTCTCCCACCACGGTAATTCCGCCGAGTCCATCGCCGCCCTCCTCACCCTCGAGCGCTATCAGATCGAACAGTACGGCAAGTTCGTCGGTCGCCTCGCGCAGCTGAAGGACGGCGAACGCACCCTGCTCGACTCCACCACGGTGTTATTCGGCAGCGGCATGGGCGACGCCAACTCGCACCGGAATACCGACCTGCCGATCCTCCTCGCTGGCGGCGGTTACCAGCATGGCCGGTTCCGCGAAGTCGCGCGCGAGGTCAGGCACAAGGTGCCGCTCTGCAACCTCTTCGTCGATATCGCCCAGAAGATGGGCGTGGAAACGGCAGCCTTCGGCAGCAGCACAGGGCGGTTCTCCTGAACGCCGGCATCGCACCGCTGACGTGTATTTTATTCCGGTATTCCGACCCATGGCGTCCCCTCGACGGACCCTGCTGGTCAGCTCCATCGTCTTTACGGCCGGTCTCATGCACGCCGCCGAGGCGCCGACTAAGCAGGTGGAGAAGTTCCTAGGCCGCTACTGCTCGGAGTGCCATGATGCCGACGCCCACAAGGGCGACCGTGTTTTCGACAAATTCTCGCTGCCGTTGAAGACGCTGCCCAAGGTGATCGAGGCGCGCGAGATCATTGACCAACTGACGTTGCGCGACATGCCCCCGAAGAAGGCCGACCAGCCCAGTGACGATGAGCGCCTCGCCATGATCCGTGCCCTGCGTGACGGTACCGCGGCGGCCGAGACCTCACTGCAAGGAACGGGCTCACGGACGGTCCTGCGCCGACTCTCCAACCGTGAGTATGAGAACACGCTCGCGACGTTATTCGGTCGCCGCATCGATACCCTCGGGCTGACCGCCGACTTTCCTAGGGAAAAGACCGCCCGCCACCTCGACACGATTGGCCAGTCGCTGGTGACTTCGGGCTTCCTGGTCGACCAGTACTTCCTGTCTGCCAACCGTCTCGTGGAAACCCGCCTCGGGAAGCCGGCCACCGCGCCGAAGACCTGGCGTTTTAACAGTAACTTCGTCCAGTACGAAGAGCTAACGGGCTCACATAAGAGCGCCTTCAACTTCCGCTACCTCAATATATATGAACAGCCGAACACCGACACCCGCCAGGGCGGCTACGGCCACATCGAGGACTTCAGGCAAGGCGTGACGGTCTCCGGCCTCTACGACCTTGAGGTCGAAGCGACGGCAATGCATCGCGACACCCATTACGATCCCGCCATCTTCGGCATCGACCTCTCGGAGCCTTTCATCCTCGGCGTCGTACCCGGCGACGTCACCAAGGGTCACATCCATTACCCGCAGGCCATCGAGCCACTGCTCGCCAGCAGCGTGGTACCCGATAACGTGCCGACCCGGCTGAAGTTCCGCGTCTGGCTGGAGGCCGGCCAGACACCGCGCTTCATCTTCCCGAACGGCCCCTATGAATCGCGCGCCGCGGTGGTGACGATTAACAAGCGCTACGAGAAAGAATTCACGACTCCAGTCGGCTCTTCGGGCGTCGGCCGCGCGCACATCCTCAAGGAAGGCCAGCTACCGCACATCCGCATCAGCGAGATTGTCATCCAAGGGCCGGTGGCCGAGCCAATGGGCGGCGCCGAGGAGGTCGCCGTTTTTGGCAGGGAGGGCTTCCAGCCGGAACGCGCACTTGACCAGCTGCTCGCTTTTGCGGCGAAAGCTTACCGCCGCCCGCTCCAGGACGCCGACCGCGCGTCGATCCGTGCCATGTATGAGAAACGGCTCGCCGAAAAAGCTAGCTCGCGCCAAGCCGCGCTCGACGTGGTCAAACTCATCCTCTGCTCGCCTTCCTTCCTTTACCTAAGCGAGGTCACCAAGGAGAGCGACCGGCGTCTACAGCCTCAAGACCTCGCCACCCGCCTCGCCTACTCTCTTTGGGCGGCGCCGCCCGACGAGGCCCTGTTCGCCGCCGCGGCGTCGGGCAAACTTACTGGCGATGCGGAACTGAAGAAGGAGATCGACCGCCTGCTGGCCGATGAACGCGTCAACGGATTTGTCCATGGCTTCCTCGATAGTTGGCTGAACCTGCGCGACCTCGGTAGCATGCCGCCCCCACGCGAGTCAAATCGCGCCTACTACGCCGAGGACCTGCCTGCGTCGATGAAGGCCGAGGTGCGCCTATTCTTCCGCGAAATGCTCAAGGACAACCTCCCGGTGAGCCAGTTCCTGCATGCTGACCACACCTTCGTCGACAAGAAGCTCGCGAAGCTCTACGACCTGCCCACGCAGAAGACCCTGCGCCTAGCCGACGGCTTCCAGAAGGTCAGTCTCGTGGGCGATAAGCACCGCGGTGGCCTGCTCGGCATGGCAGCCGTGCTAACGGTCAGCGCCAACGGCGTCGAAACCTCGCCCGTCACCCGCGGGGTCTGGGTCAGCGAGAACATCCTCGGCATCAAGCCGCCACCGCCACCAGATGTCGTGCCCGCCATCGAACCCGACGTCAGCGGCACGACCACGATCCGCGAGCGCCTCGCCAAGCACAGCACCGACCGCGCCTGCGCCGAGTGCCATCGCAAGATTGACCCGCTCGGCTTCAGCCTGGAGTCCTTTGACCCGGTCGGCCGCTGGCGTACCACCTACCCGAAGCCGAATAAGGGTGCGGCGCCCAAGATTGATACCACCGGCGAGTTCTCCTCCGGCGAGACCTACAAAGACTTCGCCGGCTTCCGCGACATCCTGCAGCGTCGACGCGAAGAACAGTTCACTCGCCACCTCATCCGCCAGTTGCTCGCCTATAGCACCGGTCGCCTGATGGAGCCAGCCGACGAGTTCGCCGTCGACCGTATCCACGAGAAGGTGAAGCAACAGGGTCTGGGGCTGCGTAGCCTCGTCGTCGAGTGCCTGACTAGCGACCTCTTCCGCTCGCGCTGAGCCGCGGGGCGCGAACCAAGGGGCAGGCCGGCCAAAGTCCCCCAACCTGCTAGCCACTGTGAGATAATAGTGCCGCACCTGAAACAAGGGGGCTAGCATCCTGTCAGAACAAACGTTGTATACGCATACCCCATGGCTGATCCGCTCGACCTAACCCGCCGCCGTTTCCTGGGTGCCATGACCACAGGCATGACGGGCTTAGCCCTGTCACGGCTACTGATGGACGACTTCGGGGTAGCGTTGCCGCCGGGCGCTCACTTCGCTCCAAAGGCCAAGCAGATACTGCAAATCTTCTGCCCGGGCGCAGCTTCGCACATCGACCTCTGGGACCACAAGCCACTCCTCGACAAATATGACGGCACCCCCCTGCCCGGCCCAATCGAAGTGACCTTCCAAGGCAAGAACGGTAATCTGATGAAGTCCCCGTGGGCGTTCAAGCCGGCTGGCAGGAGCGGCAAGATGATCAGCTCAAACTTGCCGCACATGGCCCAACACGTCGACGACATGGCGTTCATCCATTCGATGACTTCGCGAAGCAATACCCATGGACCGGGCTGTATCGCGATGAATACCTGCTTCACCCGCGAAGGCTACCCCAGCAGTGGTGCCTGGGTTAGTCACGCGCTCGGCTCGCTCAACGAAAACCTGCCAACTTATATCTCCGTGCAAGACACGCGCGGCGAACCGCCCAATGGCAAAGCCAACTGGGGGAACGGCTTCCTGCCCGCCCGCCACCAAGGGGTTAGTATGGCCGCCCAACAGGCCTTACGTAATTTAGGCCGACCAGCCAACATCTCGCTCGCCGAAGATGAAGCGACCCGCGAGTTCCTCCGTGCAACAAATACCGAGCACGCCGAAGCTCACCGCGGGAACGACGAGCTCCGTGCCCGTATCGCAGCCTATGAGCTCGCGGCGAAAATGCAGTTGGCGGCACCAGAGGTCAGCGATCTCTCCCGCGAACCGGACCACGTCCATGCACTCTACGGCACCCGGGACCAGAACCCACTTAAGGCGGCCTATGCCAAGAACTGCCTACTGACGCGCCGCTTCCTCGAAAAAGGGGTGCGCTTCGTTAGCCTCTACTGCGCTTCCCGGGCAAGTAATGTCGATGGGCTCCTGAATTGGGACGCCCACCGCACACTAAAAGCCGACTACGACCGCCACTGTCCGGTCTTCGACCAACCCACGGCCGCACTGCTCGCCGACCTCAAGCAGCGTGGCTTACTCGACGATGTGCTCGTTATCTGGTGCACCGAATTCGGCCGCATGCCGACCCATCAGGTCGGCACCACCGGTCGCGATCATAATCCCGATGCCTACACGACCTGGATGATGGGGGCCGGCGTCAAAGGCGGAGTGTCCTACGGAGCGACCGATGACTTCGGTCGCCGCAGCGTCAAGGACGTGGCTACCTGCTATGACTTCTACGCGACGGTCTTGCACCTCCTCGGCCTTAACCACGAGAAGCTGACCTATTACCACAACGGCGTGAACCGTCGCCTCACTGATGTGCATGGTCACGTCATCCAGCCGATCCTCGCATGAGAATCCTGCTGTCCGCGCTCTTACTGGCACCGCTCGTCACGGCAGCCGCGGACGACCCCGCTAGCGTCGCATTCTTCGAGCAGAAGATTCGCCCGGTCCTCGTCGAACATTGCTATGAATGCCACAGCACCCAGGCCAAGAAACTGAAGAGTGGGCTTTACCTCGACTCCAAAGCCGGGTGGCAAAAAGGCGGCGAATCAGGCAAGCCCATCATTATCCCAGGCCAACCGGACCAAGGGCTTTTACTACGCTCTATTCGACACCTCGAACCTGACCTCGAGATGCCGCCGAAGAAGCCGAAGTTACCGGACGCGGTCGTGGCGGACTTCGCCGCCTGGATCAAAGCCGGCGCCGCCGACCCGCGCGACCAAGCCACTACTGAGCTCAAGCGCGCCGACAAGTCTTGGTGGTCACTCCAACCGCTGACCAAGGAATTCCAACACCCCAATATCGACGGCTTCATCGACGCCAAACTGCACGCGCAGAAACTCACGCGCAGCGCGCCCGCACAACCGCAGGCACTGATTCGGCGTTTGAGTTACGACCTGACGGGCCTGCCGCCGACCCAGGCGGAGGTTGATGCCTTCGTTACGGCCCATCGCACCAACGCACGCCAAGCGACCGAAGCCCTCGTTGACCGCCTCCTCGCCTCCCCTCGCTACGGCGAGCATTGGGGCCGGCACTGGCTTGACGTTGTCCGTTTCGGCGAAAGCAACGGCTTCGAACGTAACGTCATCGTCGATGACCTTTACCCTTTCCGCGATTACGTCATTCGTTCGCTCAACGACGACAAGCCCTTCGACCAACTGATACGCGAGCACCTCGCCGGTGATGTGCTTGGAAAATTCAAACCCGAAGTCGAAATCGGCAGCGCCTTCCTTGTCGCGGGCCCCTATGATGACGTCGGCAATCAGGACGCGGTGGCCCAGAAGGTGATTCGTGCCGCCACGCTCGACGACATGGTCACTGCCACCGGGGGCGCATTCCTCGGTCTCACCATTAACTGCGCCCGCTGCCACAACCACAAGTTCGACCCTATCCCGACCGAAGACTACTACCGGATTCGCGCCGCCTTTGAAGGCGTCGTCCATGGGCGCCGGACGCTTGCGTCCCAAGAACAGACCAAGGCCTTCAACGCCGCCATCGGTGTACTGAACCAGGAGCGCGGAAAGATTGTCGCTGAGCAAGACGCCCTGACCAAGGCAATCGAAGTCAAGGCCAAGGCCTTACTCGCCGCCCGACAATACCCACGCCCCAAGGTGGATTCTTTACTCACCGAAGAAAAGATCACCACGGTCGCCGCCCGATACGTCAAACTCACGATCACGGCCACCTCTGCCAGCCCGCTGACCGGCGTCGGCGGGCGTATTTCGGAATTCGAAATCTGGACCGACGAACCTACCCCCCGCAATGTCGCGCTCGCCACCTATGGCTCCAAGGCTGCAGGCGCAAAAGGAACTACGGCGGAGGATTTCCCAGCAGCCTATAGCGCCGCGCTCACGATCGACGGCGATGAAGGGGCGCAGTGGTATATCGGCCGCCCGGCCGAACTCGTCATCACCCTACCCCGCGTCGAGCAAATCAACCGCCTCGCCTATCGCACCGCCAAGGGGCGCGTCCTCCGCGACAACTCGCAAGGCCCCACGCCCTGCGAATACGAGATGTTCGTCTCCCTCGACGGCAAGGCCTGGAAGAAAGTGGCCGATTCGTATGACCGGGCCGCCTGGTCACCCGCGCACGCCTTCGAACGTGTCCGCAAGGAAGCCACCACCCCGGAAGTAGCCCAACGAATCGCCCAGCTCGGACCGCTGCTAGCCGCCGTCGATAAACAAATCGCGGCTGTCCCTAAACTCCCGTCCGCCTGGGTCGGCACCCACCAGCCCAAGCCCGAAGCGACGTTTGTACAGAAAGGCGGCGACCCCGCCAAGCCCGCTGGCCAAGTCGTCCCCGCCAGCCTCAGCGTCCTCGATCAGGTCACACCAAAATATGAGTTAAAGGCCACCGCCGACGAAGGCGAACGTCGCGTGGCCTTGGCCAATTGGATTACCAAGGATAACCCCATCACCGCCCGCGTCTTGGCCAACCGCCTTTGGCATTATCACTTCGGCACGGGGCTCGTGGATACCCCCAGCGACTTCGGCTTCATGGGCAGTAGGCCCACGCACCCAGAGCTCCTCGACTTCCTAGCCCAACGCTTACTTAAAAATGGCTGGAAGCTTAAAGCACTTCATCGTGAGATTGTCCTCTCGCAGACCTACCTACAGTCCGCTGAATTCAACGCGGACGCCGCACGGGCCGACAAGCATGCCCGCCTACTCTGGCGCTTCCCGCCGCGCCGTCTCAGCGCGGAAGAAATCCGCGACACCCTCCTCGTGACCGCCGGTGAATTAAAACTCGAACCCATGGGTGGCCCTGGCTTCCGACTCTACCGCTACCTATCCAACAACGTCTCGACCTATATTCCGCTCGAGACGCAAGGCCCCGAAACCTACCGCCGCGCCGTCTACCACCAGAATGCCCGCGCCAGCATCGTGGACGTCCTCAATGATTTCGACTTGCCGGATATCGCCTTCGCCTCGCCCAAGCGGGCCAACACCACGACCCCGTTGCAGGCGCTGACCCTGTTCAATAACAGCTTCACACTCGACATGGCCAAGGCCCTCGCGGCCCGCCTCGACGGGCCCGACCCCATTGGCCAAGCTTACGCCCAAGCCTTACAACGCCAGCCCACCGCAGTCGAACGACGTGCCGCCGAAAAACTCCTCCGCCAGTTCGGCAAACCCGCCTTCTGCCGCGCCCTGCTTAACAGTAACGCCCTGATTTTCTTGGAATAGGCCCGAATGGGGTCACCCGCCCAATTAACCAAGTCAGAGTCGAGTGTCTAATTGAGGGTTAAAGAACGCCTCATTTTCATCCTACTAAAGGAACAAGGGGTTGGTCTTTCAGGTCTTTACACATACACCTGCTATTAGAACTGGCCACCCCGCCCATGCTCCGACTCTCCCTTCCCCTGCTCCACCTCCTCGCCGCGTCGGCTTTCGCCGCGAATCCCGTGGAGTTTAACCGCGACATCCGCCCGCTCCTCGCCGACAACTGCTTCCACTGCCACGGCCCGGATCCAGGCACGCGCAAGGTCGGCCTACGCCTCGACACCGAGGCCGGCTTCTTTGGCAAGCGCCTGACCAAGGACGGCAAGGAAGAGCCGCCAACCATCATCAAGGGGCAGCCCGACAAGAGCACCCTCTACCAGCGCATTATCTCCAAGGACGAAGATGAGATCATGCCGCCACCGGAGTCGCACAAGTCGCTCAGGCCAGCGCAGATTGCCACGATTAAGACTTGGATCGAACAAGGGGCCAAATGGCAGCCGCACTGGTCCCTCCTACCGCCCGTCGCAGTCACGCCTCCCGCCGACCAGAGCGGCTGGGCCAAGAACTCCATCGATAGCTTCGTTCTCGCTAAGCTCAAGACTGCCGGACTTCAGCCCGCCGCCGAGGCCGACGCCCGCACGCTCATTCGCCGCCTAGCACTCGACGTCACCGGCCTCCCGCCCTCGCCCGAACTCCTCGCCAAGCACTTACCCAAGGACGGTAGCCGCCTGAACGACGCACAGGTGCGTACGCTGGTCGACGAACTCATGGCCACGACGGCCTACGGTGAACACCGCGCCCGCTACTGGCTCGACGCCGCCCGTTACGCCGATTCGCACGGCCTGCACTTTGACAACCCACGCGAGATGTGGCCTTACCGCGATTGGGTCGTGAAATCGTTTAACGCCAATCAACCGTTCAATACCTTCACGGTCGAGCAGATTGCTGGTGACCTCCTGCCCAACCCGACGGAGTCGCAGCTGATTGCCACCGGCCTACAGCGCTGTAACGCCACCACCAACGAGGGCGGCACCATCGTCGAAGAAAACCTCGCCAACTACGCCGCTGACCGCGTCCAGACCATCGGCTGGGTTTACTTAGGCCTGACCACTAATTGCGCGCAGTGCCACGACCATAAGTTCGACCCGTTCACGGCGAAAGACTTCTACTCGCTAGCGGCCTTCTTCCGCAACACGACCCAACCCGGCCTCGACGGCAACGTGAAGGATGGACGCGGTGCGGTGCTCACCCTGCCGAGCGACGCCGACCGCCCACGCTGGAACGCGCTCCCAAAGGAGATTGAAGCCACCAAGAAACAGGCCGGCGACCTCCGCAACGCAGCCATTAAGGACTTCGACGCTTGGTTCGCTAAGCTCAAGCCGGCTGACCTCGACAAGGACATCCCCACGCAGGGCCTCCTCGGTCGCTTCGCGCTGAACGAAGGCGTCGGCATCCCAGCGCAGACCAAGGTCAACGGCACGGCGCCCACCTGGATTAAGGAAGGCCGCCATGGCTCCGCTGTCAGCGTCAAAAAAGGCGCCAACCTCGACCTCGGTGAGGTCGGTAACTTCGATACCAAAAAGCCCTTCTCCGTCGGGGGCTGGTTCCGCCCCACTGCCGTGACCGGCAACCAAGCACTCGTCGCCCGCATGGACGACCCCAAGGCCGCGCAAGGCTGGTCGCTCTTCCTCGCTAACGCCAACTACGGCTTCTACCTCATCAGCAATTGGCCAAACGACGCCATCAAAGTCACCACCGCCAAGGCCATCGCCAAGAAGGATACGTGGCAGCACGTCTTCCTGACCTACGACGGCAGTGGCAAGGCCGAGGGGATTAAACTCTACGTGGATGGCGTGATGGCACCGCTCAACCTCGAGATCAACAAGCTAACGACCTCCAGCCAAGCCAAGACCCCGACTCGCCTCGGCCAACGCAGCACGAGCGAGTTCTTCGATGGCGCCGCTCAAGAGCTTCGCTTCTACAACCGGGCCCTCACTGGCTCCGAGGCTAACGTCCTTGCGAAGGTCGACGACCTGCGCGCCCTCCTCACCGCCAAGCCTAACCCCAAGACCAAGGACAAACTGCTCGACTACTACATCGGCGTCAGCCGCGCCGACGTCCAGGTCGCCGCCACGCGGCAGCAGCAACTCGAAGCCGAGCTCAAAGCCATCAAGGACCGCAGCCCACTCACGCACATCCAAGAAGAACGTAAGGATATGATGCCGACGGCAAACATCCTAATTCGCGGAGCTTATGAAAAGAAAGGTGAGCAAGTCGCCGCGGAAGTTCCCGCCGCCCTCGGCAAACTCCCCGCTGACGCCCCCAAGAACCGCCTCGGCCTCGCCCGCTGGTTGGTCAGCGAAGAGAACACCCTCACCGCTCGCGTGACGGTTAATCGGATGTGGCAAGAACTCTTCGGCCAAGGGCTCGTCAAGACCTCCGAGGACTTCGGTATCATGGGCTCAATGCCCACGCACCCGGAGTTACTCGACTGGCTGGCCGTCGAATTCCGCCGGACCGGCTGGGATGTTAAGGCCTTCTACCGCATGATGCTGACTTCGGCCACCTACCGGCAAGCTGCCGTGCAGACGGCCGTCAAGGTCGAGAAGGATCGTGATAACAGCCTGTTCAGTCGCGGCCCGCGCTTCCGCATGGATGCTGAGATGATTCGCGACCAAGCGCTCGCCGCCAGCGGAACGATGTCGACCCGCATGGGTGGACCCGGCACGAAGCCCTACCAGCCGGAGAATATCTGGGAAGTCGTCGGCGTCGGCATCCAAGCCTACCGCCCTGATAAGGGTGAGAACCTCTACCGCCGCTCGCTCTACAACTACTGGCGTCGCATGGCCCCGCCGGCCAGCCTCGACCTCTTCAACGCCCCCTCACGCGAGGTGAGTTGCGTCCGCCGTGATCGCACCAATACCCCGCTACAGGCCTTAGTGATGCTAAACGACCCGCAATACGTTGAAGCTGCCCGTCAACTCGCCCAGCATACGCTCTTCGCTGCAAAGGATGATACTACGCGCTTCGGGTACGCCGCCGAACGCGTCCTGGCGCGTCCTTTACAGGCCGCTGAACTCACCATCCTACAGACGGGCCTCGCCAGCCTCCGCAAGCACTACACCGCGCAACCAGCCGACGCCGAAGCGTTACTTAAGGTCGGCGACTCCGTGGCCGACCCCGCCCTACCGAAGCCCGAGCTCGCCGCTTGGACCATGCTCTGCAGCCAACTCCTTAACCTGGACGAAGTCCTCAATAAATAAAACCTATGTCGATTCTTAACGAATGGAATAGCCTCCAGACCCGCCGCCGCTTCCTCGGCCAAGGCGCCAATGCACTCGGTGCCGCCGCCTTGACTAGCCTACTCGGTCGGTCGCTCGCCCACGCCGCCCCCGGCGCGATGAGCACGCAGCACCTGCCCAAGGCGAAGCGCGTCATCTACCTCCATATGGTCGGCGGACCCGCCCAGATGGACCTCTTTGACTACAAACCGGAGATGCAGGCGATGTTCGATAAGGACCTCCCCGCCAGCATTCGCAATGGTCAGCGTCTGACGACCATGACGAGCGGACAGACGCGCTTCCCGGTCGCCCCGTCTAAGTTTAAATTCAGCCAAGCCGGCAAGTGTGGCCTATGGATGAACACCGAACTCCTGCCTAACCTCGCCAAGAACGCCGACGACATCTGCTGGATGCGTTCACTGAACACGGAGGCTATCAACCACGAACCCGCCATCTGTGCGATGCAGACCGGCAATCAGATTACGGGCCGACCCTGCCTCGGCTCGTGGGCCTCTTATGGCCTGGGCTCCGCCAACGACAACCTCCCTTCCTTCGTGGTTCTCATCGCAACGCCCACCAACCGCGACCAAGAACAGGCTATCTCCAGTCGCCTCTGGTCCAGCGGCTACCTACCCGGTGAACACGCCGGGGTCTCGTTTCGCAGCAAGGGCGACCCCATCCTGTTCATCAACAACCCGCCGGGCGTGCCTGACGACCTCCGTAAGCAAACCATTGACGGCATCAACCAGCTGAACCGCCTCAACTACGAAGCCGTCGGCGACCCCGAAACGCATACGCGCATCAAGCAGTACGAGATGGCCTTCCGCATGCAGGCCAGCGTGCCAGAATTAACCGACCTCACCAAGGAGCCCGAACATATCTTTAAACTTTACGGCGAAGAAGCCCGCAAACGCGGTAGCTTTGCGAACAGCGTGCTCATGGCCCGTCGCCTCGTTGAACGCGGCGTACGCTTCGTCCAGATTTACCATAATAACTGGGATCACCACGGCAACATCAGCGGACGCATGCCTAGCCAGTGTAAGGACGTCGACCAGCCCTGCCACGCCCTCATCGAAGACCTCAAGCAGCGCGGGATGTTCGACGATACGCTCATCATCTGGGGCGGAGAATTCGGACGGACCATCTACAGCCAAGGCGGACTCACGAAGGATAACTACGGTCGCGACCACCACCCACGCTGCTTCTCGATGTGGATGGCCGGCGGCGGCGCCAAGGGCGGCCAAATCTACGGCGAGACCGACGAGTTTAGCTATAATATCGTCAAGGACCCCCTGCCGATTCGCGACTTCCATGCGACGGTGCTCCACCTGCTGGGCTACGACCACGAACGCTTCACCTATAAATATCAAGGCCTCGACCAGAAGCTGGTGGGCGTCTTGCCGACGAAGATCGTCAAGGCGCTGATTCAGTAAGGGATGCGCACCCTCCTTGCCCTAATTTGCAGCGGCCTGTTCGTAGTCGCCGCCGAGCCTACCCCGCCGCCCAACGATACCGCCTGGCTGCAGACGAAGGGCACCCTGCTCTTTCATGACGCCTTCGAGCGTGACGAGACGGGCAACGGGCTTAAGGGCATCGGCAACGGCTGGGAGAGCGCCACGGCCGACCGCGTTCCAGAGATTAAGCAGGCCGACCTCGACGCAGGCATTCTAAAGGTCGCCAGCGCGACTAAAGAAGCCGGCCACGCCGCCCACATCCACCACGACGCCGGCTTCACCGATGGCGGGGTCGTCATTCGGTTCAAATTCCCCGGGCTGAACAAAAGCGAAGGCCTGCAGCTGGGCTTCGTCGACCGCGAGGTAAAGGACATCCACGCCGGCCATCTTTGCTACGCCATCCTGTCGCAGTCCAACGTGACGCTCATCGACCACAAGACCGGGGTAATGAATCTAGCCATCCGCAAGCAACGTGAAGAAGCGACGGCGAAGAAGACCAACGTAACGCCCGATTTGGAAGCCCTCCTCAAGACGAAGCAGGTCGTGACACCACTCAAGGCCGATACGGAATGGCATGAACTTTCGCTCGTCACCGAAGGCGATGAAATGCGCTGTTCCTTGGACGGCAAGGTGGTCGCACGGCATCGCTCCGAGGGCTTCGCCCACCCGATGAAACGCTGGTTCAGCTTCCTGGTTGGCTCGACCGTCTGGATTGACGACGTAAAGATCTATAAGGTTCGCTAGGTCGCGGTCACTTCTTCGCCGACGGCAAGTAACGGGCGAGGTCGCGCAACGCGACGACCTTACAACCCGAGTCCTTAAGCGCCTGCATGTAGGCTGCGAACTTCACTGGGTCCGTATTAACCCAAGGGTGTTGAATGTCGGGCACACCATGGAAAGTGAGGACGGCAATCTTGCCGTCGCGCGCTTGGGCGATGGCGGCCTTAAACTGCTCCATCGTGCTGTCGGGCTTGCTGTCGAAGGCTTGCGGCATGGTCAGCGGATCGTCCTTCGCTGGATCAAAGACCCGGGCACCGCCGGCCCGGGCCAGGATGTAACCACGCGAGCGCAGGACTTCAGTCGCGGCCGGACTGGTCGCATACCCTGGATAGGAAAACGTCGTCGGGACGGGAATGCCATTTTCAGTGCAACGTTTCTCGATGTGCTCGAGGTCAGCCGCAATGTCCGCCGGCTTCTGTCCACTCACGGCCTTATGCGCCTTGGTATGATTACCTACCTCGAACCCCGCCGCATGTAGGCCCTTGATTTGCTCCCAAGTCAGGTAATGCTCCTTATCCTTCAAGAACTCAAAGCCTTCTGTGATGTAGAAAGTCGCCCCGAAACCGTGCTTCTTTAAGAGCGGCGCTACGAAGGTCGCATGACTGGCCACCGAGTCATCGAAGGTCAGCACCACTAGGCCATCGGGGGCCTTCGGGACCGTCGGGCCCTCCGCGGCGGGTAGGACCCCCGCAAAAGCGAATAAAAGTGATAGGCAAAGCGTGGGGAGGCGCATGGAATCCATTACTTAGTCCGCCAGACTGACCCAGACAAGCCGGATAGCCCCCAGATAGAATGGATTTGCAGAACGCCGGGCGGAACTAAACCTAACCAGACCCTATCTACCCCCTTATGCGCCTGCGTCCTGCCATCCTCGCCATTCTGGTGCTCCCCTTGGCCAAGGCAGAAGACCCCATCAGCTTCAGCCGCCAGATTCGTCCGATCCTTTCCGAAAACTGCATCGCGTGCCACGGACCCGACGACAAAGCCCGAAAGGCGAAGCTACGTCTCGACGATGAGGCTTCCGCCAAATCCGACCGCAAGGGCGATATCGCTATCGTCCCAGGCAAGCCCGAACTAAGTTTACTCATCCAGCGGATTGAATCCAAGGACCCGGAAGAAGTGATGCCGCCGCCCAAGCAGCACAAGGTCATCAGTCC
>CAIXHF010000089.1 GCA_903919185.1 uncultured Opitutia bacterium
AGTAAGGCGATGGCCTTCTGGACCGTGGGTAGGCTGACTTTGTGCTGGCCAGCCAAGTCTCTTCCCGACGGCAGCAACCCCTTCCAACCTTCCACCCGGATTTGGCTTTCAATCGCATCTGCAAGATGCTCAAAAATCGACTTCCTCTCGAATTTACGGGGTGCCATGCGGACTATTGGCCCTATTATTCACAGTTTAACTGATAAATAGCCATAGGCATTGTGGCATTAAAGATTGGTCAGATTATTGCGTTTTAGTCGAAAATGAGGGGAAAAGGCAAAGGGGAACCGGGGACCGGGGGATAGGGGAACAGAGCTCAGAGTACGGAGTACGGTAGGGTTGGCACTGCGTGCCAACCTAGCTGCTGCATAAGGGTGGGGCGTGGCTTCGCCTCTGTTCTCTCTGTATTGGGTAGGGGCGTGGCTTCGCCGCGCCCTCCTGATCCGGAGGGCAAGGCAGAGCCTTGCCCCTACCGAGTTCGCCCAGCGGCGAACTCCTAGGTTGGCACGCAGTGCCAACCCTACCCAAGACCTCTAGGACAGCACGTGGTGCTGTCCCTACCCGAGGCAAGTGCTGTGCCACCCCGAGGCAGGCGGGCGAAGCCCGCCGCACAACCCCTTGTCCGCCTGTCCCCTGGCCAACCTGTCCCCTTTTTTGCCCTTTCCCCTTGCGGCAGGTAGGGGGTGTCCTAACTTGCGGTTAACTTTCCAGACGCATGGTCACGGACAACAAACCTTCTTTGGTCACCCTCAACGTCGATGGCGTCGAACACCAGGTCCCCGCGGGGGCCAATCTGGTCGATGCGCTCGCCAAAATCGGCAAGGAAGTCCCCCACTATTGCTACCACCCGAAGCTCCCCGTGGCCGGCAACTGCCGCATGTGCCTCGTCGAGCTGGGCTCCCCTCTCCGCGACCGTGCCACGAACGAGTTAGTGCTGGAGAACGGCAAGCCGAAGATCGGCTGGCAGCCGAAGCCGGCCATCGCCTGCGCCACCACCGTTTCCCCAGGCCTGCACGTCCGCCTCGAGTCGCCCGGCGTCAAAGCCTGCCGCGAAGGCGTGACGGAGATGCTTCTCCTCAACCACCCGCTCGACTGCCCGATCTGCGACCAAGCCGGCGAGTGCAAACTGCAGGAGTTCTCCGCCGAATACGGCCGCGGTTATTCGCGCTACCTCGACGAGAAGAACGCCAAGCCGAAGAAGACCCGCCTCGGGCCTCGCGTCACGCTCGACGACGAACGCTGCATCCTCTGCTCGCGCTGCGTGCGCTTCTCCAGCGAGATCGCCAAGGACCCCGTCCTAGGCTTCGTCAACCGCGGGTCCTACAATACGCTGACCTGCTTCCCGGGCCGCGAACTGGACAACAATTACTCGCTCAACACGGTTGATATCTGCCCGGTCGGCGCGCTCACGAGCACGGATTTCCGCTTCAAGATGCGCGTCTGGTTCCTAAAGCAGACGAACAGCATCGATCTGGAGTCGAGCGTCGGCGCCAACACGGTGGTCTGGTCCCGCGAGGGGGCCATCTACCGCATCACTCCCCGGCGCAATGAGATCG
>CAIXHF010000090.1 GCA_903919185.1 uncultured Opitutia bacterium
ATCAGCACTGGCCTGTTTGGTCGCTCCGCAGAGGACAACCTCGAAGACTTCTGCGGCGTCTACGACTTCAAGGAAACCTTCCTGAAGCCTTTCGACCCCAAAGCGAAGGCCTGATTAGGCGTTTACAAAAGCTAGGCTCTTAACCTCCGTACAGCCCGGCAGGTCGCGGATTTTGGCCAACAGGGCACGTTCGTGGAACCGCAGTTCTGTCTTGATGACGGAGTTCTCGCACTGAATAACGAGCCGGCCGCCCTCGACCATCTTGAGCGGGGCACAGCGCCGAGCTAACTTCATCGGGAGTAGTTCACTCCAATGCGCGATGATCATGTCCTCTGGGACGGGCTTATCGAGGCGCATCTTCTTAAAGGCCTCCCCCATGGCTTCATCCATCGTCTTCAATTCGCGATCGGTCGAACGCCCACGGTCCTCCGGGACCCCGCGGAGGTTGGCGAGGAGGTTGACGACATGGCGCGAGAACTTCCCCTTGGTCTTGCCTTCGTTGAGTAACGCTTGAATCAGCTTGGGCACTTCGACGAGCCGCTCGGCGCGAAGGCATTTCTCGGGAGCATGCCGACCGCCAATAATCACGCCGACGGCGCCTGCATTACGTGGGCCTTCCCCGTCCTCAACCGGACTATCCCCGACATGGACCAAGGCGGTCAACGCCACGCCGAGGCTACGGGCCGCATGTGCATAAGCCTTCGCGTCTGGCTTGGCATAGCCCATTTCCTCGGAGAGGAAGATGCCGTCAAAATGTCGTGCGAGGTCCTTCTGCTCCAACACCCGCCGCATCCGCGAATCGGCATTAGATAAGACCGCCACCTTGATCCCAAGAAACTTTAGGGCCCCGAGGACGCTAACCACGCCCAGGCAGACCCGCCAAGCCTTGGCGTCGGCAAAGGCCTGCCAGCATTCCTTGAAAACCGCGTCTGCTTGGGAGCCAGGCAAGTGCGCTCCAAAAGTTCGCTCTACCACTTCCCGCCAGAAGACTTCTGCCTTGGCTTGCTTATTGGCGGAACGTAACGCCGAAGCAAAGGCTACCTCCAACTCAAGGGCATCGACTTTAATTCCATGCTTCTGAGCGCAGGCGGAGTAGACCGCCCCCACCGAAGGATGGGGAAAAAGCACCGTCCCCGCTAAATCAAAGGTCACTGCCTTTACACTAGCCATATCAGGAAGCAGCTCGCTGAGCGGGGCAGCAGGGTAGAGGGGGTGGCAGGGCGAGAATTCATCAAAAATTGCGTCGGAGACTTCTTCGGGGGAGACCCCCAGAGTAGTCCCATCATGTCCCGGCTTGTCTAATCGCCAACCCAAGTCATGAACAAGTTATGCACCTACCCCGTCTAGCCCTGCTGTCCCTGCTCGGAATTTCCGCCTTAACCACCTCCGGTTGCAATACCTCGACCCCGGCGGCCGCTAGCCCAGTCTCCAAAGTCTACGTCCGGGACGTCGCCGCATCCTCCCTGCACGCCACCGATATCCTCGCTAACGCCGTCCATGACGCCGGGGTGCGGGCACTGTCGGCCCAAGGGTATACCGTCGTAGCGACGGAGGGCGAAGCCGACGCCGTGCTACGCAGTAGCTGGCAAACGCAAAAGAGCGCCGGCAACCGCTCGGACACCCCCAATATCAGCCTCTCGCTTTCGCTCTTCAATAAGGCCAACCGTCGTCTGTTTGACGGCAACTCCGGCCCCGGTGTCGCCGCTAATTTCTGGAACGAAGGTCGCGCCACCGCAGAAGTGACCACGATTTTAAAGGGTCTGCCTGCACCCGCGAAGAAGTAATCAACGCACCTTTAACTTAGCCTCGATCTCGTGCTTCAGGAGTGCGAGTTCGGGCATCTTGGCGCCCGCGGCTAACCCACGAAGGAGCGGCTCGCCCCAAAGGCCGCTTACTTCCACCTCACGACCTTCCAGGTAATCAATCAGGCTGGAGGGGCGATAGGCGCCCATGCGCTCGGTGACGTCCATCTGGCCCTGCAAGTGCTGCTCGCTGACGACATGGCCGCATAAGCCTGCCGCCATACGGACTTCTTCCATCAGGCGACGGGCGCGTGCTTTGAGCACCGGGTCGGCGAGAATTAGGTCCGTCGTAATCCCCCCGCCCGCAATAGCCAAACCGTTGAACGGAATATTCCAGCAGAGCTTCTTCCAGAGTACCGCTTCCAAGGAATCCTCGGCGCGGCAATCCACGCCCGCCGACTTAAACCATGCGACACACTGAGTCACCGATGGGGTGATCGGGCCTTCCGCCGCAGCCATCCGGACATAGCCCGAATGCGTATTCGAGACGACGCCAGGCTCGATCCGATTGATGCACACGAAGCACAAGCCAGCGACAAGTCGTTCCACTGGCACGATAGCACGGAAGGCCTCGACGTTACCCATGCCATTCTGCAAGGTGAGCAAGAGGGTCTGCGGACCCAGCAAGGGCTGAATGAGCGCTGGCAAGAGGGCATTAGCAGTGGCCTTGGCCGCCACGATAACCAGGTCGCAGGGACCGACTCCAGCGCCAGTCGGCGAAGCAGAGGCCAAGCGAACAACGCGCTCTCCGTCCAGGTCACGCATCACCAAACCACGTTGTTGGAGGACTGGATAGTCACTCCGACTGATGGCATGCACATCGTGACCAGCCAGCGCCAAGAGGCCACCATACCAACCGCCGATCGCACCTGCGCCGACGATGACAATCTTCATGGCCGGCTCTGCGGACGACGCACGGAAGTATGGCGGGCAGCGGGCAGCTTGCCCGGATAATCGAGGGTGAAGTGCAGGCCGCGACTTTCGTGCCGTTGCAAGGCACAGTCGATGATGAGGTCGGCAACTTGAATCAAGTTACGCAGTTCGAGTAACCGTGGTTCGACACGGAAATTCCAATAATACTCCCGGACTTCGTCAGCCAGCGTGCCAATGCGCGTGCGGGCCCGTTGCAGGCGCTTGGTCGAGCGGACGATGCCGACATAATCCCACATGGTCCGACGAAGCTCATCCCAATTATGCGTCAAGACCACACGCTCATCGGGGTCGCCCGCCGAACCGTCCACCCAAGCCGGCAGGGGCAGGGCAGGGCGATGGGCCTGGCGGATATCTGCTTCGGCGGCTAAAGCGCCGTCATGGGCCAGCACGACGGCTTCGAGGAGTGAATTAGAGGCCAACCGATTGGCCCCATGCAGGCCCGTACAGGCAACCTCCCCAACCGCGAAGAGGCCGCGAATCGTCGTTTGTCCCTGAAGGTCGGTCGCGACACCTCCGCAAAGGTAGTGGGCGGCGGGCACGACTGGAATCGGCTGGGTCGCGAGGTCGAAACCTGCTTTCCGGCAAGTCTCGTAGATATGCGGAAAGCGCTCGGGGAGGTGCCCCTGGGCGACCTGCGTGGCGTCGAGCAGGACGTGCGGCGAACCATCACGCTTCATGACTAAGTCAATCGCGCGAGCAACAATATCACGCGGAGCCAGGTCTCCGAGCGGATGAAAATCCTTCATGAAGGCGCGACCAGCCAGATCGCGTAAGATGGCGCCTTCGCCGCGTACGGCTTCCGAAATCAATGCCCGACTTCCATCCGGAGCCTTGAGGGCGGTGGGGTGAAACTGGACCATCTCCATATCACGGACTTCAGCGCCGGCACGATAAGCCATCGCGATGCCATCGCCGGTCGCAATATCTGGATTAGTGGTGAACTGATAGACTTGGCCCATACCGCCAGTCGCCAAGATAATCGTGAAAGCCGAGAGCGTCTCCACCCGTCCAGCTTGGGTATTCAGCACGTGCAAACCATAGACGCGATCATCGGCCGACCCCACCTGGCAGCCACCCAGTTTGGCGTTTGTCAGTAAATCGACAGCCAGATGGTGCTCGAGCATCTTGACCTTGGGCTGACGGGCGATGGCCCGGAGGAGGGCTGATTCAATGGCCCGACCAGTCATGTCACGCGCATGCAGGATTCGGCGCTTCGAGTGTCCGCCTTCACGTCCAAGGTCAGGCCGACCGTCGGTACCATTCTCAAATTCGACGCCCCAGGCGATCAATTCGGCCACGCGGGCCGGGCCGGCCTCAATGATATGCCGCACCGCTTCCAAATCGCATAAACCATCGCCAGCCGTCAGGGTGTCTTGGACGTGGCTGTGGAAATCATCGGCTTGATCGGTGACGCACGCGATACCGCCCTGGGCCCAATTCGTGTTGGATTCCGAGCTGGTCTTCTTGGTGACGATGGCGACGGAGTGACCGCGGTTAGCCAAATTGAGCGCAAAACTAAGCCCGCCAATGCCACTTCCTACGACAATTGCGTCAAAATGCGTAGCCATAGAGAAGACGAAATTAGGGTTACTCAGGGTGTGAACAAGCGGATTTGACTGTTTTCGTAACATTCCTTACCCCTGCTTGGTGGAATTCATAGTGATTTTAGCCTGCTGGGCAACCATCGGCTTGTTCGAACTCTCGGAAATGGCGCTGGTGTCTTCCAATCGCCGCCGCCTGCAACGGCTGGCCGAAGACGGCAGCAAGGGTGCTAAGGCTGCCCTCGAGCTACTTGCCAACCCTTCCAAGTTTCTCTCCACCGTCCAAGTTGGCCTGACCTTTGGCAGCATCATTGCGGCGACCTTTGGTGGTGCCCCTCTGGCCGTCTACCTCAAGCCCATGCTCGAGGCCAGCACTTGGTCGTGGCTCCACGAGAACGCTGATGGTCTTTCCCGCGTGAGCGTTTCTTTCGTGATTGGTTCGCTGACCATTATTCTCGCTGAAATCGTCCCTAAGCGCCTCGGGCTTTCGAATCCAGAGGGCCTCGCCGTCTTGTTATCGCGGCCCATGATGGTCATCTCTTTTTTGGCTTCCCCGTTAGTAAGCACCATGAGCTTCGCCGCTGACCTGGTGCTCGGTATGTTTGGTCGGCGCCGAGCCCCCGAAGATTCGATGTCGGAAGACGAGCTGCGGATGATGGTCGACCAAGGCATGGCTTCCGGTGTCTTGCATGCCTCCGAACACCGCATGGTGCATGGCGCCTTATCGATGGACGGGACTACGGCGGAACAACTGATGACACCGAGTAATCGCGTCATCTGGCTCAACCTCGCCGACCCTGATGAGGTCAACTGGCGGAAGGTCGTGGCTTCGGGCCATACCTGGTTCCCAGTCTTTCAGGATTCGCCGGATAAACCGTTGGGCGTCGTCTCAGTTAAACGTCTGTGGGCCAACCTTTCGCTCGTTGGGGTCGCTTCCATCAAGGACGTGCTCACGGAAGCCCCAACCGTCACGCCGCACAACACCGCGACGCAACTCCTGGAGAAGTTCCGTAAAGATAAGATACATATGGCGCTGGTGGTCGATGAGTTTGCCCGCGTGCGCGGCGTCGTCACTTTGAATGACGTCCTGGAATCGGTGGTCGGTGAACTCCCGAACGAAGGCACCCCTTCGGCCCACGTTAAACCGGTCCGCCGCCGCGAAGACGGCAGCTGGTTGGTGGATGCCGTCGTCACGTTAGAAGATTTCCGCGAGCAAACCGGCCTCATCGGGAGATTTCCAAGCGAAGGCACGGGCAGCTTCACCACAGTGTCGGGATTCTTAATGCGTTCCCTGGGACGCATCCCCAAAGAGGGCGATCGAGTCGAAGCGCTGGGCATGATCTTTGAGGTCATCGACATGGACAACCATCGCCTCGACAAGGTGCTCGTGATGCCGAAGGCCCAGCCTCGGCCAGCCTGAGCCCACTTAGAGCCGAACGGGTAAGCCAGCCAACCGCAGGTATTCCTTGGCCTGCTTCACCGTGTAGGTACCAAAGTGGAAGATGCTGGCCGCCAAGACTGCGCTGGCCCGGCCATCTTTCAGCACTTGTGCTAAGTGTTCGAGGTTACCGGCCCCGCCTGAGGCGATTACAGGTACTTCGACGGCATCGGAGACCGCGCGATTTAACGGGACGTCATACCCAGCGGCAGTGCCATCACGGTCCATACTGGTGAGAAGAATTTCGCCAGCGCCAAGGTTATGAACCTGACGAGCCCAGGCGATGGCATCCATGCCCGTGGCGTTGCGACCACCATGCGTAAAGACTTCCCATTTGCCCGGCGCCACCTGCTTAGCGTCGATTGCTACCACGATACACTGGCTACCAAATTTTCGGGCGGCTTCAAGGACCAGGTTGGGGTCCTTGACGGCGGAGGTGTTAAGGGAAACCTTATCGGCTCCGGCGTTGAGCATCGTCCGGATATCCTCGACCGATCGCAGACCACCGCCGACCGTTAAAGGCATGAAGACCTGATCGGCCGTGCGCTCAACCACGTCGACCATCGTCTTGCGCTCATCACTCGAAGCCGTGATATCCAAGAAAACGAGTTCGTCCGCGCCTTGTTTTTCGTAAGCGGCGGCCACCGCCACGGGGTCGCCCGCATCGCGCAACTCCTCGAACTTGACGCCCTTAACCACGCGGCCGCCATGGACATCGAGGCAGGGGATAATGCGGACAGAAAGCATGGCTAGGTCTACAGGGGTAGGAAATCGGTCAGGTTAGTAAAGCACTACCGTGACGGGCCCATCGTTGACTAAGGAAACCTGCATATCCGCCCCGAACACGCCCGTGGGGATGGGCTGGCCTAATTCTGTGCTGAGCTGCTGGACAAAGAGGTCGAATAAAGGCTTAGCCACATCGGGCTTGGCCGCGTTATTAAAGGAAGGCCGATTCCCCTTCGCGAAGTCAGCCAACAGGGTGAACTGACTCACCGCTAGGACTGCACCTGCGGTGTCTTTAATCGACAAGCCCATCTTGCCGTCAACGTCTTCCATCAACCGCACCTTCGAGACCTGCGCAACCTGACGTTGAACCTCGACCGCAGTATCGTCTTTGCTGATGCCGACCAAGAGCAGGTAACCCCGTCCGATTTGTCCCACGGTTTCCCCAGCGACGGTCACCGCGGCGCTTTGGACGCGTTGGACGACGACCACCATACTTAGGTCAGCGCTTCCAAGATGGTCCGTAGCTTCATCTCCGTCTCCGCAGATTCCGAAGCCGGATCCGACCCTTCGACGATGCCCGCGCCCGCGAAGGCCCGGGCGACATTACCTTTAAGGCGCGCGCAGCGAAGCGCGACAAAGAGTTTTCCAGTACGACCGTCAGCGCCCACCCAGCCGACGGCTCCCGTGTAGAGTCCGCGATTATGCGGTTCAAAACCAGGGATGAAGGGGAGGGCCAAGTCGCGCGGCTTACCGCCGACCGCCGGCGTCGGATGGAGTTCACCCGCGACCTCTAAGAAACGACGGTCCGCCGGCATTACACCGACGATGGGTGTACGTAGGTGCATGACGTTACCAAGCCGGAGTAACTCCGCACCCCGCGAAGTCGCGGCGAGTACCCCGACCATCCGCAGACGTCGCAAGATGGAGGCCGTGACAGCGCCGTGCTCGCGTTGATCCTTGTCACTGGCGAGCAAGGCTTCGGCCAGACTGGCGTCCTCGGAAGCGGACTCTCCGCGGCGGGTCGTACCGGCGACGGCCTCGGAACGGACTTCTCCATCGAAAAGCGAGAGCAGAGTCTCGGGGGTAGCCCCGACCAAGGCCCCTTCGGGTTCGTCTACTAGATAGGCATGGCACGGCGGATTCGCCCGACGAAGGCGGTGCAGGGTGGCGTAAGCATTGAACGGCTCGGCGCGCCGCCAATCAAAGGCGCGCGTGAGCACGATTTTCTCGAAAGAGCCCTCCTTGATTAGTTCCGTAGCGCGCCGGACGGCTTGCGGAAACCAGTTGCCACCGACTTCACTCAGCACTGTCGGCACCGGAGCGCGCAACGCCGAAGCGGACGGGCGATACGAGAAGCGACGGAACTGTTCGGCCCGGATAGCCAGACGTGCCGCACAACCGGGCATAGCTTTGTCGGCTAAGGTCACGGTGGTGACGCCATCTTCGGTGACCACCTGCCAAGCCGGCAGAAACAGCCGGGCTTTCTGCGCTTCTGCACTGTCACCCGGGTAAAAGGGGAAGGTCGCAATCACGCGGGGAGTCCCTCCGATGCATGTCATGGAGGCATACAGTGCACGTAACCAGCGGTCGGCCTGTTCGAAGCGTTGCGGACCAGCGCCTAACCATTCAGCGATGGGGCTGGCGGCGGCATGCGCGCGTCGGCGCGAGGGGTTCTCGAAATAGCCGCGCGGTGCTGGCTCGTCGAGGGACTCCAAGACCGCCAGCGGATCGAGCTCAGGCACCTTGAAGGTACAACAAATATAGCCCTCACCTTGCCTAGCCTGTTCCGCTGCGCTTAAGGCGACCAAAAGGTCCTCTGCGGTGAGGCTGGTCATGTGTGGTTAAGCCTGGGCCGGGGCTTCCGGCTCCTCCATGGGAGGGAATAAAATGCACTTTTCGGCGACCTTAGCACCCGTCGGGAGCGTCGACCAGGAACGCACGGAGTCGAAACTCACCGCCGGGGGGAGGCCAATATTGACGAGGAGTTGCGCGCAGATTGTGGGCATGACCGGAGTCAAGACGGTGGCGACCAAGCGAAGGCCCTCGGCCACGTGAGCCAAGCACGAGTCGAGACGGGCGCGATCGGCGGCCTCGGCTGACTTGGCGAGTTTCCAGGGAGCGCGGGCCTCGATGTAGGCATTCATCGCGCTGACAAAAACCCAAAGAGCCTCCAAGGCATGACTGATCTGTACTTCGGCAAAATGGGCGAAGAACTTCTGCTCGGTTTCTATCCATAACTTCCGGAGATTCTGTTCCAGTTCCTCATCGGCTCCCGGAGCGGGTACCGTGCCCGCGTAGTTGCGTCCGACCATGTTGAGTAGGCGATTGACGAGGTTACCAAGGTTATGGCCGAGATCAGCTTTGTAACGCTGGGCAAAGTTCCGCGATGAAAAATCGGCATCCTCACCCACGACCATTTCTCGGCAGAGGTAATAGCGGAACGCATCGGTGCCGAACTTATGGGCAAAGCTCAGGCTGTCGGTAGCGTTACCGTCGCTCTTGGAGGCCTTCGCACCGTTCAACGTCCACCAGCCGTGCACCAGCAGTTGCTTTGGCGGAGCAATATCTAAGGCCCTGAGCATGCAGGGCCAATAGACGGCATGAGGCGGCGCGAGGATATCCTTACCGATGACATGCATGTCGGCCGGCCAGCGCCCCTTATCGACCACGGCGGAGTAGTAGTTCGTCAGGGCGTCGAACCAGACGTAAGTAACAAAGTCACGGTCGAACGGGAGCTCAATACCCCAAGTGAGCCGAGACTTGGGACGCGAGATACAGAGGTCATTCAAGGGTTCCTTGAGGAACTCGAGGACCTGCTTGCGGCGATGGGCGGGATTGATGAAGTCGAGGTTATCCTTGAGGTGCTCGATGAGCCACGGCTGGAACTGCGAAAGCTTGAAATAGTAGTTCTCCTCGGTCGTCTGGGTGACCTCGCCATAAATGGCTGGCCAAGTGCCATCAGCATCGCGGTCCTTGTCGCTCAGAAACTGCTCCTGACGCACGGAGTACCAGCCGGACTTGGTCGCCTTGAAAATTAGCCCCATATCGAAGAGCTTTTGCAGGAAGTCTTGCACGACGACCTTGTGCCGAGGCTCGGTTGTCCGGATATAGTCGTCGTTCGAGATGTTGAGTAACCCGAGCATCTCTTGAAAAACGCCGGCGACTTCATCGACCAGAACTTGGGGCTCGACCTGGCGCTTCTGGGCCGTCTGTTGGACCTTCTGGCCATGCTCATCAAGGCCCGTGAGGAAGTAGACGTTGTCGCCTAACATGCGGTGATGACGCGCCAGCACGTCCGCGAGGACCTTTTCGTAGGCGTGACCGAGGTGCGGGGCGCCATTCGCATAATCGATGGCGGTGGTGATGTAGAACGGTCGCGACATTGCTGAGTCGTCTAGCCTAGGGAGTAGGGGCCCAGCAGGACAACCCTGAAGGGGCACGGAATAGGCATAAAAAAGGCCTCGGGTCAGCCCGAAGCCTCCATCGTTAAGGAACCCAACGCTCAGCCACCGGCGCGGATGATGTCCGGCTGGAAGGCAATCTCGAAGGCATAGGGCGTGCCGACCCGGAGGGCCAACGGCTTATTGCGCTCGAGCACTTGGTAGAAATGCATCTTCCCCCAGTTGGTCCGATGCTTCGGATCTTCGCTGACGACCTTGGTCTCCAACCACTCGCCATGGAAATCGTCTTTCAGGACTTCGCAGCGATGGGATTCGGGGCCGAGGATTAGGGCGCTGCCCGGTGTCATCCGCGAATGTGTGGCGGCGATCGGCAGAACTAAGCGGAAGTTCTCGAGCGTCACTGCGGCTTTCGGAATCAAGATAAAGCGCCCGACGATTCGGCCACCGTTCAATTCCCAATCGACCTTAAGGCTAGCGACTCCACTGGAGAGTTTTTCGTCCTTGTCGATGAGGTCAGGCTGCTCGTAACGGAAGTGATAGGTGCCCGCCTTGGTGCCCATGGCCACCTGCAGGTTCTTGCCGTAGAAAGAGGGCGTGTAGACGCGGTCGCCGATGGTATACTCCGGTATAAACGGGGAAGTATAAACGTTGGCCGGCCAATCCATGACGCCCGGCATATGCGGGAAGGCCAGCGAATCGGAGAATTTATGCGAGCCGTTAGACAGCACGGGCAAGACGATGTGTAAACCAGAGGTCGGGTCAGAGTAGGAGAGCAGCCCCTGTTCCTTGCGCGGGGTCTTGTCTAAGGAGTAAAGTCTGCAAACGGCCTGTTTGGAGGTTGGACGGAATACGTCCATGGTACCACCAACGGTCTTGGCGAGGCGGGACCACTGAGACAGGTAGCGCGCTGCATCAAAGTTCGCCATCCGCGTGGTGTGCCCAGGAATGGTATCGCGTTCGCCGTCACGGATCACGATGAGCCCATGCTCGGCGTCAAAGAAAGTCGTGAAGAAATGGGCGTAGAGGCGGCGGACTAGGTCACGCGCGAGTGGCTCCTTGTCGACCGGGATCCAGCGATCACGCAGGGCTTGGAGTAAGAGCGTGATGCAGTGCGTCTGGCCATAGGAACCGATACCACGACCGAAGGACCAGCCAAGGCCGTCTTCCCGCACCGTCTCTAGGATGATGCGCAGGTACTTCTCGGCATGCGTGCGGAGCTTGGGCAGCTTAGAGTCACGCAACTGAATGTTAGCGTGAAGCTGGAGCGCCTGGCGGATGAAAATCAAGGCCACCACGCCATATAGGTCAAAGGCGCCACCCAGGCTATCGGGGTTAGCCTGACGCGATGCATCATCATGGAAGCCACCCGTGGAGGCGGCGGTGATGCGATCGATGAAGCGGTCGACGAGGGCGCCGGTTTCGTCTTTCTTGGTCAGGCCAAAAGAGAAACGACAGACGGCCTTCGCGATATCGAAGGCCTGGACGTGGTCGTGATGGTCACCGGTGATGGCGAGGCGTTCGTCGATGTGGTTACGGGTAGCTTCATCGAGGATTTCCCAGACGGGATTACGCTCCCGCGTCGGACCGAAGGCCAGCAAGCCAAGGCAGGCAAAAGCCATCCCGTTGTCAGAGCCATTGGAGAGGCGGACCTGGGCGGTGATGGTACGAGCAACAATCTCGGGGATGTTACTGCGGTCTAAGGTAAGTTCACCGGTGGCCCGGTAATACTCGCCAAAGGCTAAGGCAGCGTGGCCTGGCTCATCCGCGCGGGAAACTTCGCCGGGGACGGGAGTAATCGACCCATCGGCGGAGATGGAACCTAAATTGAGTTTGAGGAGGGCCTTGGTCTGGTCCAGGCACTGGCTCGCGAAATTCTGCATGCGAAGGGTTTGGATTGAGGCAGGACACCCCCCTGTCAATGCCACATCGTAAAAAAATCGTAATTTTCCAATTTTCCTCAGCAATATTCGAGGAACTGTCCGAGGCTTACCCCTCGGAGGTAACCTCGACCGGACAGGCCACCCAACGGTTCTGCAGGCGTCCCCACCGGCTAAGCGCAACTCAATGAGCCCAGGAAGGTGGTGCGGTATGGTTTAGCGCGGCAGGGGACCACCCAGCGTCCGTCGGAAGAAGTCCAGCCGCTTCTCCCGCATGTCGCCACGTTCGCAGGAGCCATGGCCCCCACCGGGGATGACGGTGAATTCCACAAGGTCCATCTTGCCGGCAGCGAGGAAGGCGTCGCGCAGGTCATAGGAGCATTTGACGTCTACGTTGGTGTCGGACTCACCGACAGTCAGGAAGAGCTTGCCCTTGAGTTTGCTAGCTTCCGTGAGGCAGGCGTTCGCCGCGTACCATGGACCGATGGGGTAGCCCATCCATTGCTCATTCCACCAGAGCTTATCGACGCGGTTATCGTGGCAGCCGCAGTCCGCGGCGGCGGCTTTATAGAAGTCCCCATGGCGGAGCAACGCGTGCATAGCGTTCTGACCACCCGCCGACCCGCCGAAGATGCCGAGGCGGGTTAAATCCATCTGGGGCTCCGCTTGGCCAGCGGCCTTTAGCCAGACGATGCGATCAGGAAAGCCAGCATCACCTAGATTACGCCAAGCTTCTTGGTGAAACTCCTTGCCGCGATTCCAGGTGCCGCGGCCATCGATTTGGACCACGTAGAAACTCTGCAGCGCGGGCTCACGGAAGGAGTTACTCCAGACCGAGAAAGCCTTGGGGACATAAGAATCCTGTGGTCCAGCGTAGATGTATTCGATAACGGGGTATTTCTTCAGCGGGTCAAAAGGGTAGGGGCGCACGATGACACCGTGGATGTCAAATTTGCCGGCGCGATCTTTCGCAACGAAGCGACGCGGGGCTTCCCAGCCCGCCGCCCGCAGCTTGGTGTCATCGGCTTGGCCGAGCTGCGCTACTTCGCGACCATCTGTGGTGCGACGGAGGACGAAACGGGGGGGGAGGTCGACGCGCGAATAGGTATCCACGAAGTATTGGCGGCCTGGGCTGAACTGGACGTCGTGCGTGCCGTCGCCTTGCGTGAGCTGCACCAACCCCGTGCCATCGAAGTTTACGCGATAGACCTGACGATAATAAGGATCCTCGCTCGGATTGCGGCCGAGGCCGATGAAGGTCACCTGCTGAGCAGCTTCATCAATATGCACGACGGACTTCATCACCCAAGCACCGCTGGTCACCGCATTGAGCGTCGCACCAGTCTTTAGGTTCACGCGGTACAAGTGCGTCCAGCCCGAACGTTCCGAAACCCACAGGGTCGTGTCGTCTGGCAGGTCGTAACGGTACGAACTGCCATAGGTGAAGACAAACTTCGGGTCTTCCTCCGTCAGGAGCTTACGCCATTTCTTCGTGCTCACGTCAAAGTCAAGGATGCCATGTCCCGTGAAACCTCGGAGGGTATAGGTGGAGCGCAAGCGGGCGGAGTCTGCGGTCCAGTCTAGTCGATCGGTGTTCATGGTCAGCGCGAGTACGTCGCTACCGGGGAAGCGGAATCCGCCCGACAGGCTGAAAACACACGCTAACTGCTGGGTCTTGTCGTCGCCCGGTTTGTCGTAATCGATTTCTTTTTCGGTCTGTTTGACCGAATCCTTCACGAGGTATTTACGCACCGGCACCGCGCGGGTCGCCCAGAGCGCGAAGTGCTTGCCGTCGGGAGACCACGCGGGTTGGCCACTCCAGTTAAAGCCCGCAGGGAGGGCAGGGGTGTTGGGGCCGCCCGTGGAGACGTAGACAACCTTTTCACCGGAGTTCGCCGTCGCGATCACTTCCGTCGCGGTCATCGCGACGAGCCAGCGTCCGTCCGGGGATTTACTACCGTAGCGTGAAGCACTGAGCATGCGGGTAGAACCCGAACTGCGGATACGGCCACCAGTCGGCGCCGCCTTCAGTTCCGGCGCCTTCGCCGGGTCTTGTTTCACCACGGAGCCATCGGGTGAAAGCGTGCAGACAAAACCATTGCCCTCGATCCACAGCTTGCCGTCGTTCTGCGGGAGCACGCGGGCGATACCGAGATTGCGGGCCTCTGCCTTGGGTTTGATTTCCTTGCGTAACGCCGCCGCCAAGGTTTCCGTATCAAAAGCCGGCGTCAGCTTCCCCGTCGCACACTCGACGAGTTTGAATTCCGTCAGGCCTTCCGGCGTCCGCCAACTGTAGGTGAGACGCTCACCAGAGGGCGACCATTGGACGTTCTCCAAGCGGGTATTACTGATAGCGCGAGTCCAGGCTTCAGACTGCTTTGGCAAAACCGGAGTCGAAGGGGCTTGGGCACAGAGTACCCAGGGGAACAGCAGCCAGAAGCAACGGAGGGGCATATCACCATTAAACACCCAATGGATTAAGTATTCAACCCTACATCAAACTAGGGTCTACCTCTTAGTCCTCGGGGTCGACGTCTTCAGCGACGATAAGTAGGCGACGACATCCCGTACCTCGGCCGGGGTCAGAATCCCGAGCATCGGCGGCATCATTGACATCGGCTGAGTGCGGCTGACGACCGAGCCGGGCGCGACGTCCTTCATAACCCCATCCGCTTGGCGTAAGCGTAAGGCCACTGGGGTCTCGCTGATGACGCTACCAGCAAGGACCTCCCCCGACTTCAAGGTCAGGGTCTCGAACCCAAAACCTGGCACAATCTTCGCGGAAGGATTAACGAGCGACTCGGCGAGTTCCGCCGGCGTCCGTTGCTCGCCGACTTTCTTGAGAAGCGGTCCGACCTCGCTGCCTTCGTCCAGCTCGAATCGATGACAGGCGACACAATTGGCAGCGAGATGTTCTTGCGCGAGGGTGCGGCCGCGCCCGGGATCTCCTCCCGCGATTAAGAGTTCGTAGGGTAGCCCAGGCGCGGCCAGCTGCTCCGGCTTGCGAGCGACTTCGAGGTATCGTTGCAGGGCAACCTGGACCGCTGGCTCGGTCGAGCCCTGCGCAGCAAGGAAGACATCTAAACGGAGGGACTCGTTGAACTTGGGCTGTAGTAGTTTGTTGACTAGGGCTAGGCGCGGCTGACTCGCCGCCGCTTCGGTGCTGGCGAAGAGCACGCGGACCGCGGCTTGCTTCTCGGTGAGATTAGACCCGGCGACGTCAAGGAAACGGCGGGCGACCGACAAGGTGCTGGCGGGGTCAACTTGGGCTAGCAATTGCAACCCTTCGATACGTAATGTCGTTTCGCTCCCATCGTTGGTGGCGGCCAAGATGGCTTCCTTGATGGCGACGGAGGACTCCGTCTTAGCCGACAGGAGCCGGAGGACCTGCAAGCGGACCAACGCACCGACCTTGGTGTCCTTGGCTAACTTCAATAAATCAGCGGTCGGTACGTCCAGCCCGTAGCGAACGAGGATTTCGACGCCCTTCGCCTTAAGTGACTCGTTTTTAAACGCTAGTAACTTGGCCTGACCTTGACGTAGCACGGCCACCAGGGCAGCGCGATCGCGTTGGGTGTAGCGCTTTGCCGTACCATCAACGAGGTCAAGGACGGGCGGAAGTTCGAAGATCAAAAGGGCTTGGAGTGCTTCATCCACCAAGGGGGTAGACTCTGGCTGCGCCTGTAGCCATAGGAGGATCCGCGTGGCAGCCTCGGGGCTACCTTCGCGGAGGTTCTGATTGATTACCCGACGCAAGGCCGTGGTGGGTAGGGCAGACTGGCCTAATGACTGAGCCAAAGCGGACTGCGCGGCAGGGATGCCTTCGTCGTCATGGATCGCGCGGATGGCTTCGTTGAGAACGTCCTGGTGCGGAGAAGCCAGTAACTGGGCCAACAGCGGGGAACGCTGCCTGGCCAAGGCCAAGGTAGCAAAGGTAGCCTGGGCGGCGTCCCGGCCTTGGGCCAGTTTCAGCAAATCTTCCGACCGCTGCGTCCCGGCTAAACCCATGACTAAGCCATGTCGCAGCCACGGCATCTTCAAGTCAGCGGCGGCATCGTGGAGAAAAGCACCTAAGGGGGCTGGCGTGGCGTCCAAGCCAACGCGACCTAAACCTAACCGCCCCAAGCTGATGCCAGCCTGCATCCGAAGGCGTGGGTTTTGAGTAGACAGTTGCGCAATCATTTTCTCAGCAATGGCATCACCGATTTCGGTTTCGAGCGTCAGGCGCGTGGGCGGAGGTAAGCGACCTTCCGACAAGACCTTGAGCGTCTGCACACGAATTTCATCGTCCGCATCGCCCAAGAGCTGTGTCACCCCTTGAAGTGAAGGGAGCCGACCATGGCGCAAGCCCATGCCCCAACCCCAGATTGCATGAATGCGCGCGAGGCGCTCACGCTTATCATTCAGAGCGACGGCTAGCAGGTCGGCCCAAGCCCCAAGTCGATCTAAGCGGAGTGTGGCATTGGCGCGGACCCGTTGGTCCGGGTGTCCCAACAACGCCAGCAGACGCTCTTTCGGCAGCGGAGTTGAAAGCGGCAGCGAAAGGATTTCTTTGGATACAGGATCGGTCTTCGTGGCGACGTCCATGTTCCAGACCGCCCCTTTACCGTCGAGCGGGTAGCCGCCCATCCAGTCCGCGAAGTAGGCCTTACCGTCGGGCCCCCAGGCCATCCCGATGCCCATGATGCCTCGGTTGATCGTGCGGAGACCCACCATCTTGAAACTATCAGCGGCGGGTTGGAGAGCGAAAGCGTCCATCTTGCCGTTCGGGAACTGATTGAGGATGAACTGCTCGCGCAGGGAGCCATCCAGCGCATGGCCCGGCTCACGCAGGAACCCCGCGGGGCCGTCGGAGTAATTGGCGACCGGCGAGGTGTAGCAGAGGGGCTGATTCTGGGCACCGGAGGGCTGCCAGATGTTTTCACGCATCCAGCGGCTGTTCAGCTTCATGTACTGATGCTGATTCCGCCAACCCGAGTCGGAACCTTCAACGATATAGACAAGCCGTTCCCGCTCCTTGGGTTGATCGGCATCGTTGTCCACGCCGATGATGTTACCGAGGTCGTCGAAGGCGATTTCCTGGACGTTGCGAATGCCTGAAGCGAAGACCTCGAAGCCGGTGCCATCAGGCTCCGCACGCAGCACGGCGCCGGTGTGCGGGAAGAAGAAGCGCTTACCTTCCTTGCTAAGCACGTTTGTCCCCTTGTCGCCGATGGTCCAGTAGATGCGGCCATCGGGACCGAGACGTAAGCCATGCATGTCGTGGCCCGCGTAAGCGATATGGGCGCCGAAGCCGGTGGCCACCAACTCCTTCACGTCGGCAACGCCGTCGCCATCGGTATCCTTTAACCGCCAAAGATCCGGTTGGACGGTCACATAGACCCACCCATCATGATAAAGGATTCCTGCGGCAATGCCCGAGACGACGGAATTGAAGCCCTCGGCGAAGAGGGTGATCTTATCCGCCACGCCATCGCCGTCCGTATCGACCAGTTTATAGATGCGCTCTTTATGGAAGGTGAGGTCCTTCCAATCAACGCTGCCATCGCCGTTGTGATCCTTGACGCTACCACGTGGGCCACGAAGGACGCCTGGTGCCATCACTCGCTTATAGAAAGCCTCCTTCTCGAGCGGAGAGGTGAGGGCGACGTCCTCTGCAATCCACTGAGTATGCTCGCGGATGTCGAGGTCGGCCACTTTACGACGGGTCGTGGTACACACGTAGACCGCCCCTTTTTCGTCGACAGTCACGGCTACGGGGTCGGGCACATTGATTGCCCCAGACCACTTTACAGGAGTCACTTCCGCCGCCGCTAGGCCGAGGCAGAAGGCAAACAGGGCAAGCAGAGAGCGCATCACACTCTCTTTAACCCACTAAGACCAGGTAAAGTTCCTTCGGACCGTGGGCTCCAAGCACTAAAATACGTTCAATGTCCCCGGTTCGGCTGGGTCCCGTGATGGAAGATGGCCTTGGAATCAGACATGGTCAGGCGTCGTTAGCCAGAACTTCGGCGATTTGGAGCGGGAGGATTGGCTTACCCTCACGGGAGAGCCAGCCGCCGCTTTGCAGCAGACAGGAGGGGTCCGAAGAGACCACGTAATCGGCACCAGTCCTGGCGAGAGCGCCGTGGAAGACGCTGAGTGCGCGGATGGCTCCCTCGCGGGCGACGTCCCATTGTCCCGAATTAAAGGAAGGTTGGCCGCAGCAGGTCTGTTCGGCACGGAATTCCACATCGTGTCCAAGGCGCTTAAGCACCCTGGCCGTGGCCAAGCCTACCTAAGTGGCGAGCTGATCAAAGAAGCAAGGAACGAAGCGCGAAATGCGCACGTTTTAGCGGAGGAAGGCCTCATGGAGGCCGCCGTCGACCGTGATAATCTGGCCGGTCGTCTTGCTGAGGCGATTAGTCACGAGGAGGAAATAGGCTTCGGCCTGGTCGGCAGGGGTGATGGGGTTCTTGGTCAGGGTCCGATCGGCGTAGAAACGGGAGAGCTTCGTGGTCAGCGAATCGGTCGCCTCATCATCGGTGTAAGGAATGTTGTACTTCGCAAGCGAAGCAATCACTCGGTCGCGCGGGAACATGGCCGAACCCTGGACGACGGTCGCCGGGGCGACGCCGTTGACGCGGACCAGCGGGGAGAGTTCCATGGCCAACTCGCGGACGAGGTGGTTGGCGGCGGCCTTCGAGGTATCGTAGGCGACGGACCCCTTCTTGGCCACCGCGGCATTAGCGCTCGTGGTGAGGACGAGGTTACCGCGGAGGCCCTGTTCCTTCCAGGTGACGAAGGCTTCGTCCGCGACGAGGTAGCTGCCGGTGACATTGAGGGCGAAGGTCAGAGCCCACTTGTCGTCCGGGATATGGCCAGTGGTGTCCGGCGAGACGAAGATACCCGCCGTGACGCAGATGGAGTCAAAACAACCGTAGGCGAGGGCGACCTGATCCAGCATCTTGCGGATCGAAGCTCGGTCCATGATGTCGCCGCCGAGGCCGATGGCCGGGCCGCAATTCGAGAGGCCCGTGCCGGCGACGCCGATGCCGACGCCGTGCTTGGCAGTGATTTCCTTGGCCGTGGCTTGGGCGGCTTCGACGTTCTTGTCGACGCAGACGATATGGGCGCCTTCCTTGACGAGGCGGTGGGCGGTTTCCTTACCAATACCCGAGCCAGCACCGACGACGATGATGACCTGACGGGCGAGTTCCTTCTCGGCCGGCATGCGCTTGAGTTTGGCTTCTTCGAGGAGCCAATACTCGATATCGAAGGCTTCCTGCTGCGGCAGGGAGACATACTCGTCGATGGCTTCTGCGCCGCGCATGACTTCGACGGCACAGTTATAGAATTCAGCCGTGACGCGGGATTCGGACTTATCCTTACCCCACGCAATCATGCCCAGGCCAGGGATGAGGACAACGGTCGGGTTCGCATCGCGCATGGCGGGCGAGTTCGCACGCTTACAGGCGTTGTAATAAGTGGCGTAGTCCTTGCGGTACTGTTCGAGACTGGTGGCCAGCTTGGCCTTGAGGGCGGCGACGTCTTCGGACTGCGGATTCCAAGCCACATAGAGGGGCTTGATCTTCGTGCGGAGGAAGTGGTCCGGGCAGGAGGTGCCGAGTTCGGCGAGGCGCGGGGCATCGATCGAGTTGACGAAACGGAGAATCTTTTCGTCGTCCTGAATGGTACCGACGAAGCGCTTCTCCATGGAGACTTGACCGCGCAGCCACGGCAGGATGGCCGCGAGGGTGGCGTGACGCTGCTCGGTTTCGAGCGTCTGGTACTTGGCGCCGCCGAAGGCCTTGGCGTCACCGCCCTTGGCCTGGTACTTGCCATCGATATAGGCCGCCGCCTGCTCGATCATGGCCAAAGTCAGCTCGTAGCAGGCCTTGTCGTCGTCCGCCCAAGAAATGAAGCCGTGCTGGCCCATCATGATAGCTTTGATGTCCGGCTGGGCGCGGGAAATATCCTGCATGGCGAGGCCGAGCTCGAAGCCCGGGCGCATCCACTTCACGTAAGCCATTTTACCAGCAAAAATCTGCTTGGTCAGCGCCTCGCAATTCTTGGAGGCAGCAATCGAGATAATCGCATTAGGGTGCATGTGGTCGACATGCTTGCCTGGCAGGAAACTGTGCAGCGGGGTATCAATCGAAGAAGCGCGCGGGTTGAGATTGAACGTGGTGTGGTTATACATCGCCACCATGTCGTCCTCGGCCTGGGACTTCAGGCCCTTGTCAGCGCGGTCCGCATAGACCGACTGCAGGCTAATGAGCTTATCCTGATAGAGGGAGGAGAAATTCTCCCGGAGGCTCGTGCGCAGGTCGCCGCCCGAACCCTTGACCCAGAGCACCGGGGTGTCCTTGCCAGACAGTGGGTCCTTTTCAACAATCTTGGAGGAGGTGTTGCCGCCGCCCGTGTTGGTGATGCGCTGATCAGCGCCCAACTGATTGGAGCGGTAGATCAGGCGAGCCACGGGATCGAGTTTCGCCGCTTCGGCGTCGTTCCAGAGGTGGGAGACGTACTTGTAGGTAGACATGGTGCTTTGCTGGTAAAGGCAGGGAAGGGAGGCTTAAGCAGGTTTATGACTTCTTTAAACCATTAAACTTCACTAAGGCGTCGAGCCAATGAAGGGTGGGGTTGGGTTTGTAAGTGACTACTTCAAAGGACTTTCGGACCACTCCGCGCAGGGCATCGAGGTTCTTTAACTCCTTCATGGCGACGGCTTGGACGAGGATATTACCGGCGGCGGTGGCTTCGACCGGGCCGGCGATGACCGTCCGGCCCGTGGCGTCAGCCGTGGCTTGGTTAAGGAGCGCATTGCGGCAGCCGCCACCGACGATGTGTAAAGTCGCGAGCTTACGGCCCGTCAGTTTCTCGATGCCGTCCATCTCGACGCGGTAGAGGAGAGCCAGCGACTCCAGCACGCAGCGGGCGACCTCTCCATGGGTTTGCGGTACCGGCTGCTTAGTCTCGCGGCAGAAATCTTGGACCTTCTTCACCATATCGCCGCGCTTGGCGAAACGGACGTCGTCCGGACGGATGAAGCTGCGGAGCGCTGGAGCCTTCAGGGCGAGCTTTACAATCTCACCGTAGTCGGAAACTTCCCCGCGCTCCAACCACTCGCGACGGCATTCCTGCAGGACCCACAGGCCTACGAGATTTTTGAGGAAGCGAGTCGTGCCCGCAAAGCCGACTTCGTTCGTATACTTCGCCTCGCGTACGGTCTCGTTGACTAACGGCTTGGGTAGTTCGACGCCCAAGAGCGACCACGTCCCGGAAGAGAGGTAAGCCCAGTCGTCACCCTTCGTTGCCGGCACCGCAGCAACTGCCGCCGCGGTATCATGCGCGCACGTCGTGACGACGTCGGCGGACTTGAGGCCGGTTTCCTTACTCAGGTAAGGGAGGAGTTTCCCGAGCTTGGTGCCCGGAGCCACTGGCTTCGGGAAGATATGCTTGGGAATCCCGAGCTTCTTGAGTACCGGCCAAGCCCAGTCGCGCTTACGGGTATCCCACAGCTGACTGCCAGAAATGAGCGTCTCTTCGGCGCGGGCTTGGCCGGTGAGCAGCCAAGTGATGTAGTCGCCAATGAGCAGGAACTTGTCAGCAAAAGCCAGGATCTCAGGGCGGTTCTCCACGTCGTCAAACAACTGATAGAGCGTATTGATAGAGATAGACGCAATGCCAGTGCCTTCAAATAATTGCTTCTGCGAGAACTTCTTCATAGCCTTGTCGAAGGACTTAAAGCTGCGCTCGTCGCGATAGGTGTAGGGCAGGGATAGCATCGGGCCATCGCCCTTGAGCAAGACGTAGTCGACGCCCCAGGAGTCGCAAGCAATCGACCGAATCGGGCCGAGCTTGGCCCCCTTGGCTAGGCCGATACGAATTTCGCGAAAGATGCGGACAATATCCCAGCGCAAGGTGCCGTTGGCCGTGATTGCACCGTTCGAGAAACGGTGAATCTCCTTCATCGTAAGCTTACCACCCTTGAGGGTCCCGAAGATCACGCGGCCGGATTCGGCGCCGAGGTCGATGGCAAGGTAGTTGGACATGGGAAGCAGGAAGGGAAGGGGGAGGGAAAAGGCAATTAGAGCCCAAGCATCTTTTGGCGATAATGCTCGTCGGGCCGACCAGCGATACGTTCGCACTGCGCCGCGGTCAAGAAAACCGGCCCGCCCAACGCGGCCGCGCCCACGAAAATCTCGGCGGCTTTTTCGGCCATGAGTAGGGAACCGAGGACGGCTTTCGGCGAAGGGCCGACGGCAATGATGCCGTGGTTCTGGAGTAAAATAATCTTGGGCTCACGGCCGGTACGCTGGACAAAGGCCTGAACCTCGCGGCGAATCGATTGAGCCAGGCCGAGACCAGGCTCCGCGTAAGGCACGAAGACCGACTCAATCCCGCACATCACGATCTCATCTGGGCAGGCGCGGCGTTCAGCAAAGTCACGGGCCCGGGGCGAACAGAGAATTTGGTTCACCGCGATGGCGTGGACGTGGCCGACACAAGCGACGCCAGGCAAGGTCAAGAGGTAAGCGTGGAAGAGGGCCTCAATGGAAGGCTTCTTGGCGGCTTCGCTCACGCGCGACGCGAACAAGACGTTATCAATCTCCGCGTCGGTGGCGGTGGTCGCATCCAAGAGCGGCAATAAGCGATCGAAGCGGCAAGTCGTCAGGTCGGCGGGTTGGAGCGAGGCGAGGTTGGAGCCGGAAGCCTTGACCGCGAAAGTCTGGTCATCGAGACGCAGGGAAGTATTACCTTCACCCAAAATAGCCATCCGCAGTCGCTCACCCCCCAGAGCATGGGAAAGGTCTAACAAGGACTGAAGGGCGTCTTGAGACATTACCAGGGGGCGTCCAAGGCGGACGAGCTTAGGCGGTGAGTACGCGGTCGGGAGCCATCTTGACCTTCGCCTGCACGACAGCGGCGGCATCAGCGTCCGTCACTAGGAATAGCGTGGAAACATCACGGGTCACCGCGCAGGGACCGCCCCGGCCAAGCTTTACCTTATTCATACAAATCAACACTTCATCGCTGCGCCGGATAACCTCACGCTGTTGGTGGGAAATATCGCGCTGCGAATTCCAGAGACCGTTCTCGTCGATGCCTTCGGCGCCGAGGAGAGCCACGTCAAAATTCCAACGGGCAACTTCTTCGAGCGTACGATCGCCGGCGACCATGGCGTGACGGGTCAGGAACAAACCGCCAGGAATGTAGACCTCGACGCCTGGGAGCGAGGAGATCAATTGAGCCGTTGGGAGACAGGTCGTCACAATCTGCAAATCAGGGGTGCCAGAAGCGGCGATGGCTTCAGCGGCGAAGAAGATGGTTGAACCGGAGTCGAGATAGACCGTCATACCAGCCTTGATGCGGGAAGCCGCCTTATTGCCGATCTTGCGCTTAGCTTCGGCGTCCTCAACCTTGCGATCATCGAGCGGCGGGAAGTTACGGTTGAAGTCCGAAAGTGCGCCACCATGCGTGCGGGTGATGCGACGCTGACTTTCCAATTCAGTGAGGTCGCGGCGGGCAGTGGCCTCGGAAACATTAAATTGCTTACAGATTTCGAGAACAGGGACGTAACCGACCTTACTCAGTAACTTAGCGATAGCTTCACGACGGGCTTCAATGATATGGCGGGCGACTTTCATGGGGGATCCGATTTATGCTCGATAACCCTCAAGCAATCAATAACGCATTTTCTAGTAGGTTGAGCTTATAGGTATATTTCGCACAATATACATTATGTCTAATCCTTAAATAGTCAGCAAATCAAGGGCTATATACCATGTTTATCGTATTGTCTTGGGGGTTTATACGGGGTCGATTATTTGTATAAATATCAGGCAATAAAGCATGTCTCCCTCATATTTAAAGCGTTTAGCGGTTTTTTGTTCAATTTTAGCCATCACCGGCTGTGGCACCACCTCTTCGAAAAACTCCGGTGAGTCGACCGGCGTTGTTATCAACGTTAACCCCAAGCTCTCGGTGATTCAGGGGCCCGCGTCCGCTGCCGTCGAGGTCCGCAAGCAGCCCATCTCGATTCTAGTGCTACACCATACCGCCTCCTCCCTGCCCTCCGCGCTAGAGACCCTGCAGGGGCGGAACAAAGGACATACGGTTGGCGTCCACTACCTGGTCAGCGCCGAGCTACCCCAGGCACGGATCTTCCGGATGTGTCCCGACTCCCTCGCCGCATTCCATGCGGGCAAAAGCGCCTGGGGTAAATTCGATAGCCTCAACCAGTCTTCGCTGGGCATCGAGATCGTTAATTACGACGGCAATGTAAACCCATACCCCAAACCCCAGGTCGAAGCCGTCCTCGCGTTAGCCCAGTACTTAGTGGCCACCCACCAGATCAGCCCTGAGAACGTAGTCGCCCACTCCGACATCGCAGTCGGTCGTAAAATTGATCCGGGCTCGTTGTTTCCCTGGGAATATTTTGCCGCCAACGGCGTCGGCGCTTGGCCCGATACCAAGGATGTTCAGGCGTTCCGTATCTTACTCAAATCCAAGAAGCTCTCGAACGCCGCAATCCAGCAGCTGCTGCGGACCTACGGCTACCGCCTAGATGATAACTCGGACAAGACGCTGGGCCTAGCGCTCGAATCGTTTCAACGCCACTTCCGTGGGTCCAAGGTCGATGGCGTCGCGGACGACGAAACGGTCGCCCTCCTGCAAGCTTTGGTGAAGAAGTATCGTAGCGCCCCACCGAAAGTCGCCTCCCCTGCCCGCTCCGGCAAGGTGTAACTATTCCGTCACGACCGCCACGACCGCCTGCGTTTGCCGGTGATAGTGGCAGAGCATTGCTGGTACCACTTGCTCTTCAGCTAAGCGCCAGCCCAAGGCCTTGAGGGTGGCTTCATACTTCGCCCAGGCGTGGGCAAAGGTCTCGGCTCGCAGCCGAGATTGCTGGATGCGTTCAGTTACGAGTACTCCCAGATACTTTCCGGCCACGTCCATCATTTCCGGGAAGTCCTGGGCCAAGACTGCATCGCAACCCAATTTGGCCTGTGCCCCCAACGCGACCCAGCCGTCTTCCCCATCGTAGGAGATGGAGAGCTTTAAAGGGCAGCCGGTCAAAGTCGGCGCTAAGCCAGTCTCGTGGAGTTCCACCACTGCACCATACCAAGCGCGCAGTAACTTCAAAATCTCGCGCCGCAAGGTCGCCTTAGCAGCAGGCCCACGGCCGAGCTCCGGCAAACGGATAAGGTATAGGTCGGCCGCTTGGGGCGCTGGCAATAATGCCGCTTCCGAAAGGTCGTAGACTTTCATCTTAGTTCATGGGCGCTGGCGCCGAGGGCGTGCCTTCCCACGAGGTGCGCGCTGGCGTGTGCTCACCCTTGGCCACCAAGGTCAACGGCCCAAGGCGACATTCTTCCCCCACGGAAGCATCATAGAGCACGGTGGCGCGCACGCCCAAGGTGGCACGGGCACCAATGTTGACTAAGCCTATCCGCATGACCCGGTCTTCGAACAAATGCGTCTGCGGTCCGCTGTGCTCATTCAGTTCCGCCCCATCACCGATGGTGACACAGTCGAACTCCGTTAGGTCCGTGGTATTAATCCAGGTGCCGCGCCCGACGTTCACACCCAGTAGCCGTAAGGCCCACGCGAGCATTGGGGTGCCTCGGAGGTAATTGAGTAACGCCGGCACCGCCAAGGATTCATGCAGAATCGTCACGGCTTCACTCAGCCAAACAAACAACGTCCACATGGGCGCCAGGCGTGGACGATACTTGCCGATTAAAAGCCACTTAGCCGACCAAACGAAGGCGAAGGCAATCGCGGCGTAGCACAGCCCCGCCAGCGTCAACGCGACCGCGAAGCCCAGCCAGTCTTCTTCCGTCACATAATCCATGGTCTCGTAGACGGTCACGTAACCTACCGCGATGATGAAGGCCAAGGGCACGACGATACGCAGGCCTTCGATGCAGGCACGAGCCAAGCGACGACCTTTACTCGGGCGGAAGGTCAGCGTCGGATCCTGCGACTCAATGGTCTCACGCGCGGGCAAAAGCATCGGCGGAGACCCCATCCAGGTCTGCCCCGGCTGCATCTGCTCGTTGGTCGGCGAACTGGACTGCACCCCGAGCAGGAAGTCCTCGGGGAAGGTCGTACCATCTGGGACGTAGGCGCCGTTACCCACAAAGGAACGATGGCCGATGCGCGTCCGACGAAGCACCATCCAACCGCCACGTTGCTCTTCATCGCCGAGCATCGCCCCGTCTGCGATAAAAGATTCATCACCTAATTCCAAAAGCTCCGGCACGACCCCTTCGGCCGTTGAGACTTCAGCATCGCGGCCAACTTTCGTGCCGAGCAACCGAAGCCAGGTGGCAACATAGACCGAGGCGTATAAACCGTGTAGGACCTGCAAGGAAGCATCCATGACGGCGGAGAGTTGCCACTTCCAGAAATACTCTCGACCGTACAAGGAAAAGCGACCTGGGCGTTGCCGCGGTAGGCATTGCTTTAATATACCAGCTAGGCAGGCCGTGATAACCAAGAGAATCGCCGCTGCTGGCATGGCGAGCAGGAAGAAGAATGGAAAGGTTTCCCACCAGGCGTGGTCTGACTCAAACAGATCGAGCCAGTGTGCATCCAAATAGTCGATGGCGACAAAACTTGGGAACACCGGGATATAGAAAAGGACGGCCACTAAGGCCGCCCCCAACGCGAAGGCTCCCATCCTTGCATAGCGTTCCCACACGCTGGGTCGCGCGGGCGGAGCAGTTACCACGGTATCGGACTCCACCGGACGAGCCGGTGCCCCCGCCCAGGTCTCGCCGGCGGGGATATGCTTCGACTCCGCCAAGGCGGACTGTCCGGCCAATCTGGCGCCGTCCCCGACCGAGGTATCGTTCTCAAGCACCGCGTAAGAATCCACGGCGGCACCACGGCCAATCGTGATACGACCGATGATGAGTCGGCCGCCTTCCACGCGAGCGTTCTCCAAATTCACGAAGGTGCCAAGACAGGCGCCGTCCCCAATCGTCAGGAGTTCCGGCACCGATACGGTGACCGAATTGATGAGACAGTCTCGGCCGACCTTAGCCCCAAGGAGACGCAGGTGCAGGGACTTCCAGGGGGTGCCCGAAATGAGGTAGACCGCTGGGATTTCGTTGAGGCGGGCGCCAAGCCACCAACGGAAATAGGTTTCGCCCCAGAGCGGATAGTTGCCCGGACGAAGTCGGCCCACCAGTAGCCGCCGTAGCAGAATGCCCAAGGGGAACGATAACGCCAACGCTACTAAGTAAGTGCCTAACGCTGCCACGATCGCGACGACTATGCTGTCATCGGTGTCGCCAGTCAGAAGGTGGTAGGCAAAGAACGGAGCCAACCACTGGAACATGTGCAGTAGGACGAGGAAAGGCAGACAGGCAGCCTGGGCGCAGCCGCACCAAAACCGGCGATTGAGCGGAGCGACCTCATGGGCCGGTGCTGGACGACCCGGGGTCGACGCCCCGAGGCCAGCCATCGCTTGGGCCAACGCTCCGAGCTGACGATTACGGTAGACGTGCTGAACGCCCATACTCGCATAGCGCGGGTCACGACGGAGACGCGTGACCAAGCGCGCCGCGAGCAAGGAATGGCCATTGAGGTCTGAAAAGAAATCGACTTCGGGTGCCAAGCGTCGTCCCGGGAAAAACTCGGCTAAAATTGCACGCAAGGCGGCTTCGTGCTCGTTAGCGGCCGGCGGAGCATCGGCAACTGCCGCCACCTGCAGATCACGTTTACGCAATGCACCCAAGTCCACCTTACCCGAACTTAACCGGGGCATGCTCTCCAAGACCTCGACGTGGGCGGGCAACATATAAACCGCCAAGCGTCGGGCCAAGGCTGCGCGTAAGTCGGCCATGTTCGGCGCCGTGCCAGACGCGACGATGAAGGCGACGATTTCATCGCTGCCCGCCAATGGACGGACAACAGCCGCCGCTGTACCGACGCCAGATTGGTCCGCCAGCGCCGCCGAAATTTCGTCGAGCTCGATGCGGAACCCACGGAGTTTCACCTGATTATCGACGCGCCCAAAACACAGAATTTCGCCCGAGGTATCAATCCGCCCCAAGTCGCCCGTCAGGTAGGCCCGCTGGCCAGCGATTTCGATAAACCGAGCGGCGGTGAGTTCGGCCCGTCCGAGATAGCCATTGGCTAAACCTGGCCCGAAAACGACAATCTCACCAGCCTCCCCCTGGGCAACGAGCCGGCGCTCCGGGTCACAGATGCCAATGTGATAATTAGGCAAAGGACGGCCAATCGTAACTGGCTTACCTGGTCGGAGTTCAGCGAGGGTCGCCGTGACCGTCGTCTCAGTCGGACCATATGTATTAAAGACTTCGTAGCCCTTACCCGTCAAACGTTCCGATAAGGCATCGGGACAAGCCTCGCCTCCTAAGTTCAATAAGCGAAGCGAGGACGGCAAGGCTGGCATCAAGGCGACCAGCGTCGGCACGGCATGCAGGACGGTGAGGCGATGGGCAGTCAAGGCCGCTGCAACAGCGTCGGGATCAGATACGGTCTCGACGGGGGCGACCCAGAGCGTGGCACCCGCCAGGAAAGAAATCCAGACCTCCTCCACCGACATATCAAAGGCGACGGAGAAGCCTTGGTAGACTCGGTCGTCGGCCCGAATCCGCAACACGTGGTTTTCACTGCGAACAAAGTGGCAGACGTTGCGTTGTGAGATGGCGATACCTTTGGGCTCGCCCGTCGAACCCGAGGTATAAATCACATAGGCATTATCCGATGGCGCCGCTCTAACAATCACGCCGTCCCCAACGACGGGTAAAGTGGCCATGACCACCGGAGTTAAGCCACGCTCAAGTACCGCTGCGGACATACCCGCTTCGGTCAGCACCAAAGTACCGCGCGCATCCCGCATGCAGGTTGCCAAGCGATCTGGTGGCACGGCCACGTCAAAGGGTAGCCACGCGGCTCCCGACAGCGCGATGCCCACCTGTCCGACGATGAGGTCGCGACCGCGCGACATCCATAGCCCCACACATTGACCAGGCATAACGCCGCCAGCCCGCAGTCCAGCCGCGACACCCTCCGCCCTGGATAACAAGTCCTGATAAGTCAGGATGCCTTGGGCATCCTCCAAGGCAATGGCGGCAGGCTGCCGGTGGACCGTTGCCCGGAAGATATCCGCCAAACACTCGTCGCGGATTAATTCGGGGAGGTCGGGGCCGGTTAAAATCATGGGGGACGTCTGTAGAACAACTTCCATTCCGGAGAGTTGCAAAAAACTTTAGCGGCGGAGGCGCAGCCGGCGCAGGAGACGGTCGCCCAAGCCCAGCACCATATCGCGCTCCGGATACTTCCACCAAACTAGCACAACCGCGTAGAGCGCTGCGGCGATGCCTCCCGCCAAGGCCATTGAGAAGAGAAGATTAACTTTCGTATTCAACCAAGGCTGCCCAACCCTAAACAAGAGGGTATAACCTTGATAAGCCACGAAGCCCATGACCAAGGAGCCCACGAGTGCTTGGACCAACGGGACCGTTAGGTTCTCCGTCAGAAACGCCGGAGCCGTCCGGCGCAACTGATAACGCAACAGGAAATATTGCACCACGGCAGAGGCCGCATTGGCCACGGCCAGTCCTTCGATGCCATAGTTAAACCAGACCGCCGCAATCGAACCCGTAATGTTTATGCCGACGGCCCACAGGGCGACTCGGAAGGTCGCTTGGGTCTGGCCAGCGACGTTCAAAGCGCGCGTCGCCATCGAAATCATCGCATGGAAAGGCATCGCCAAGGCAAAGAGGACGAGGACGGAACGTGTCTTCGTGCAGTCCTCGGCGGTGAAACGACCGAACTCAAAGAGTAGCCGGATAATCTGCTCAGAATAAACGGCGAGCCCGATGGCCGCACCAATGTTGATCGCGAGAATCAGGCGCATCCCTCGGGCGTAGTTGCGCCCCATTGCGGCATGGTCCTTCTCCACGAAAGCCGTCGCCATCGCCGGGAACATCACCGTGGTAATGGCCGTCGAGAAAAGCCCAATCGGAAGCTCGACGATGCGGTTGGCGATGTAGTAATACGTCAGCGAGGAGCCGGCGAGGTCGAACGCCAAAGACCGCGAAATCAGGAAGTTGATCTGGAGGATCCCTGCGCCCAGAGCCGCCGGAATGAAGGCGACGCGGAGGGCCTGCCAAGCGGCGACATCGGCCCGTACCGGCGCACTCCGCCACCCGGCTTGATGGAGACCCCACATCGGAATCAGTAGCTGCAGCGTGCCGCCCGCCAAGGTGCCGAAGCACAACCAACGCGCCCGCCCCAAGTCGCCATCGCCAAGATAATACCCAAAGAAGCCTAAGCCTAAAATCATGCAGACGTTCAGGCACGCGGATGCCATCTCCGCCAAACCGAAGCGGCCGCTTAAGTTAACGGCGGAGGTGAACAGCGCCGCGACGCAGATCAGCGGCATATACGGCATACACCACGCCGTGAACTCCGCGGAATTCACATAACGCGGATTCTTGAACAGCATCATCGCTAAGAGCGAAGTGCCGATGCTGACGAGCGTGATGCCAAGGAGCCACGGAAGAATCTTGCGCAGGACGTAGTTTAAAAAGGCGTGCGCGGCGGGGCGGCCATGCTTCGCTTCGATTTCCGCCATGACCGGAACCGTCGCCGCCGTCAAAGCACCCTCGCCGAGCAGGCGGCGGAAGAGGTTCGGAATCTGAAAGGCAAAAAGAAACGCCGCGCCAATCGCGCTGGCACCAAAGAAGGCCGCAATGAGCTGGTCGCGAAAGAGCCCCAGCACACGCGACACCATCGTCCAGGAGGCCGTCTTGGCCATAGCCTGATACTGGCGCGTCTGCTCAGACATCGGGGTTTAAGGCAAGATGGCCCGCATGCCCTCTTCCAATACGGCTCGTAAAGCCGGGACCAAGTCGGTCCGTGGGATTTCGGCTTCGGTCCGGTCCGTGAGGCTACGCACCTTGGTCACGCCCTTGGCAACTTCCTCGCCGCCATAAACGAGCGCATACTTCGCCCCCGCGGTTTCGGCCTGTTGGGCGAGCTTGCCGAATTTTCCATCGCGTAAGTTATACTCAACGCGGAAACCCGCGCGACGGAGGTTGGCGACGTCTTCCAAGGCCGCGCTCCGCGCATCAGGACCGAGCACCATGACAAAGAAGTCTGGGCCATCAGCATAAGCCGGGATGAGTTTCTTGGCTTCAAGCAAATCACGCAGCGTAACGTCCCCCATACCAAAGCCAACGGCCGGAAGATCCGGACCACCGAGCTTCTTAACCAAGGCATCGTAACGACCGCCGCCCGCCAAGGCGCGGGCTTCGCCACCGGTTTCAAAGGCTTCGAAGACAAAGCCCGTGTAATAGGCTAAGCCGCGTACAATCGTAAGGTCCATCACGATGCATTCACCGAAGCCCATGGACTTGAGCGTTCCGAGTAAATGATTCCATTCTTCGAGTCGCGCCGTCATCGCGGCGTCACCGGCGGCCAGTTGTGCGAGTTCTTCGAGCGAACGGGTCGCCGCAAAGGCGCGGGCGGCCGCCAAGGTCTTCTCCGCGTCGCAAGCCGTCCCGACCAACGCAGCCGTCATCGCCTCAATCAAATCCTTCGGAGCACCGCGCTCCAGTTTATCGACCACGCCGAGCACAGCCGTCGCATTGGCTTCGGGGACGCCGACGCTGGCGAGGTAACGGAACCAAAGAGTACGGTCGGAAATACGGATGCGGAAGTCCTGCTGCGTCAGGCCGAAACCCAAAAGACAATCAGCGCAGAGTGCGATCAGCTCCGCATCGGCGGCGGGACCAGCCTCCCCCAGCAAGTCGGCGTTCAGCTGATAGAAAGCACGGAGGCGGCCTTTCTGTGGCTTCTCGTAACGGTAGTTCTCGCCAATGGCGAACCAGCGAATGGGCTTCGCCATACCGTTGGCGCGGGCACCGACCATACGCGCCAGCGAAGGCGTCATTTCGGGACGGAGGCTGACCTGGCGGCCGCCCTTATCCTCAAAGTTGAATAACTGCCGGACGATCTCTTCGCCGGACTTCTCGGTAAAAAGTTCCAAGGGCTCGAGCACCGGCGATTCCCACTCACGGAAACCATAACGGCGGCAGGCTTGGCGCCAGACGTCAAAGATATGCCCTAAGACCGCACGGTCTTCAGGATAGAACTCCCGGAAACCGGGTAGCGTTCGAATGTCAGACATTGAAAGTCGGGCGAAACTTACTGCTTAGGCTGCTCGGGGGCGGCGTCCGTCTTATCGACGTTATACGACTTAAGCTTGGCCTTCAGTTCCTTGCCGGCTTTGAATTTGATGACCGCGCGCTTCGGAATGACGACGTCAGTCTCCGGGCGGTTCGGGTTGCGACCGATACGGCTCTTACGCACCTGCACCTGGAAGACACCGAAATTACGCAGCTCGACATCGCGGCCGGACAACAGCGCCTCGCTGATGGCATCCAAGGTTAGCTGGACGCTGTCACGGATGTGCTTTTGCGGGTAGCCCTTTTCGGTAAAGATTTTTAGGACGATTTCCCGCTTGGTGAGGTTGTCGGACATGGAGGAGGGTAAGTGTTGATAGACAAAGGCATGGGAAAAGCCCCATGGCAACACCGCACCCACGAAAAAGGCTATTCGAGGTTCTGCACCTGCTCGCGAATCCGCTCGATCTCGGTTTTAGCCTCTAAAACGGCCTGAGTGGTGGGAATTTCGGCAGCCTTACTCCCCACGGTATTAACCTCCCGGAGCAGTTCTTGGACAAGAAAATCGAGTTTTCGACCACTTTTTTCGACCTTCAACTCATTGGTAAACTGCAGGATGTGGCTTTTGAGGCGGACGACCTCCTCGGTGATATCACAGCGGTCGGCGAAGAGCGCCAGCTCTTTGAGCACGCGCTCGTCGGAAGGATCGAGACTCAACCCCGCTTCCAGTAGGCGTTTCAGAAGGGCCACGCGATGCCGCTTCGGTGCCTCCCGCTCGCCGACTTCCATGTCCGCGACCAGCGAGGAAATTTTCTGCAACCGGGCACTTAGGTCGGCGACCAGACTACGTCCCTCGGCCTCACGCATCGCAACCAACTGATCCAAGGCGGCGGCAAAGCCCTGGGCGACGGCGACTTCACAAGTTTCTAAGGTCGGCAAGGCGGCGCGTGCCGAGCGCTTGCTTTCAGCGAGCTGCAGCAGCAGGCGCGCATCGGGTTCGAAAGGTACGCCCGCCCGCGCCGCTAGGCCACGCAGATCGGCCAAAGTGTTCAGCACGGCCTCTTCATCCCACGCCGTCGTAGTCGGCTTGGCGGCCACATCGGCAAAAGTCACCCGCACCGTCACCTTACCGCGGACCAGTCGGGCCCGTATCCACGGAGCGGACAGCGTCTCCAGCGACGACCATTCCTCTGGCGCGTAGCAGGAGACTTGCAGGTTCTTCTGATTGACCGTGGCGATTTCAACGGAGAGGCGGCGGTCCGGGAGGTTGATTTCTCCGCGACCGAAACCCGTCATCGAAGTCGCCGCCATGCTCAGAGCTTGATTTCGACACCCATCGCACGGGCAGCGCTCCACACGTCCTTATCGCCACGGCCGGAGAGGTTGATGAGCACGACGTTCGTGCGCGGACCATCGGCCGCGACCTTGCAACCGTGGGCGATAGCATGACTCGACTCCAGTGCCGGAATGATACCCTCGGTACACGAGAGCAGCTTGAAGGCGTCGAGGCATTCCTGGTCATTCGCGTAGGCAAACTCAATGCGACCCTTGTCGTGGTAATAGGCATGCTCGGGACCGACGGCGGCGTAATCCAAGCCTGCGGAGACCGAATGGGTCCCTTCAATCTGCCCTTCGCTGTTCTGTAAAATATGTGTCATGCAGCCCTGCAACACGCCCAAGCGACCACCGGCGAAACGCGCGGCATGCTCACCGGTCTTGATGGCGCGGCCACCGGCTTCGACGCCGATCAGCTGGACGCCTGGCTCGTCGAGGTACTCAAAGAACGACCCGATGGCATTCGAACCACCGCCGACGCAGGCCACGACGGTGTCTGGCAAGCGGTCTTCGGCCCGGATCATCTGCTGCTTGGACTCGATGGAAATGATGCGGTGGAAATCGCGGACCATCATCGGATACGGATGCGAACCATAAGCCGTGCCCAAGATATAATGCGTATCGCGCACATTGGTCACCCAATCGCGCATGGCCTCATTGACGGCCTCTTTCAGCGTACGTTGGCCCGCTTCGACGCCGCGGACCTCTGCGCCCATGAGACGCATCCGATAAACATTGAGGGCTTGGCGTTCCATGTCCGTCGCACCCATGTAAATGACGCACTTCAGGCCAAAGCGTGCACAGACGGCCGCGGTGGCGGTACCGTGCTGACCGGCGCCGGTTTCGGCGATGATGCGCTTCTTCCCCATGCGCACGGCGAGTAAGGCTTGGCCGATGACGTTGTTGATCTTATGGGCCCCAGTGTGGAGCATATCCTCGCGCTTGAGGTAAATCTTAGAGCCACCGCAGTGCTTGGTGAGCGCCTCGGCGTAATACAGGCCCGTCGGGCGGCCGGCATATTCCACCAACATGTCCGCGTAGGCTTTCTGAAAGGCTGGATCACGCCGGGCCTCGTCATAGGCCTTGGTCAAGTCGAGCAAAGGCGTCATTAATGTCTCGGGGACGTACATGCCGCCGAATTGGCCGAAACGGCCATGAACGTCGGGAACCTGGAAGCGAGGCTCGGTGGTCGGGATAAGGCTGGAGGCCGACATAAAGTGTCCTCCGATAAAGCGAGAAGCTCTCGGAAGGGCAAGCGACAAGGTCACATCGCAGGTCTTGCCCTGCCCTGCGTTCCCAACCAATAAGATGGCATGCGCGGCCTTTGCCTCCTCTTGCTCGCCCTTTATTTCCCCGGCTTTACTTCGGCCGCGTCGCCGCCGGCCCCGCAAGAAATCAGCCCCGCCGAGGCGCAAGCACAGTTCACGCCGACCCGCGTCATCGTCACCGGCATCGTCGAAGGCGTCACGGAATTCCTACCCGTTTCCTCGACGGGCCACATGATCATCAGTGACCGCCTACTGGGCGTGGATAATGACGAACACAAAATCGTCCGCGGCGTGGTCGATCGCAAAGGTCGCCCCGTCCACCTGGATCGCGTTGCCGATGACTACATCGTCATCATCCAGTTCGGGGCCATCCTCGCCGTGCTCGTCGTCTTCTTCGCCCGACTACGTCAGCTGTTACTGGGACTGCTCCGGCTGGAGCCCGCCGCGCTGGCGCTCACGCAGTCCATCGCCATCGCCTTCCTACCCGCCGCGGTCTTAGGTTACCTCTGCAAGGAATATATCCCCTTTAGCATCGAGATTGTCGCGCTGGCACTCATCGCCGGCGGACTCGTCATCTTACTCGCGGAGCACTACCTACCGAAGCACGCGGCCGAGCCAGACGAAGTCCTGCGCCTCAGCTGGAAACAGTCACTGACGATTGGTCTCTGCCAATGTGTGGCGCTGATCCCGGGAACGAGTCGTTCGCTGGCGACAATCCTTGGCGGCCGCTGGGCTGGCCTATCGGCCGCCGCGGCGACCGAGTTTTCGTTCCTGGTCGGTCTCGCGATTCTCTCCGCAGCCTCATTGTATAAAGTTTACGGCCTTGGTCCGGCCCTCACCCAGGTCTACCCCGTGGGCAGTGCGGGCGTTGGCCTCGTCATCGCGGCTGGGGCCGCCTTCCTCTCGGTCAAATGGATGGTCGGATTCATCATGCGCCGCGGCATGGGGCCGTTCGCTTGGTATCGCATAGCCCTCGGCGGCGTTATCTTAGTTTGGCGTGGTCTGGCCTAAGGACCAAAGACTGCACAAATGCCCCCGCCTCAAGGCCTTGCGGGTGCGGCTCGCGGACAGCCTGACCAAAGTTATTCCCAAGGGGGCTCTCCCGCTTAACCCTTTGGGTAAAAGGGGTTTGACTCCCTTATTCATAGGTTATTCATAGAGGAAACCAACCCAACTGATGTTCAAGCGCTTCCCCGGGCTATTCACGCAGGCCATCGGCATCGACCTCGGTACCGCCAACACGCTCGTCTTCCTCAAGGACCGCGGCGTCGTTCTCCGCGAACCTTCCGTCGTGGCCATCCGTACGGCCACGCGCAAGCCCATCGCCGTCGGCAACGAAGCCAAAATGATGCTGGGACGGACACCGGGCGACATTCAAGCACTCCGCCCGATGAAGGACGGTGTCATCGCCGACTTCGAAATCAGCGAGCACATGCTCCGCTACTTTATCGGCAAGGTCGCCCGTAAGTCTTTCTTAACTAACCTCACCGTCGTCGTCGCCGTGCCTTATGGCATCACCGCCGTTGAACGCCGTGCCGTCATGGACTCCGCTTACCGCGCAGGGGCCGATGACGTCATCACCATCCCTGAACCGGTGGCCTCCGCCATCGGCGTCGGCCTTCCGGTCGAAGAACCAACGGGCTCCATGATCGTGGACATCGGTGGTGGCACGACCGAAGTCGCCGTCATCTCCCTCGGCGGCATTGTCCACGCCCGCTCCATTCGCGTGGGGGGCGACGAGTTCGACCTTTCCATTATCAAGTATATCCGCTCGTCGTATAACCTGATTATCGGTGAACGCACCGCGGAAGAGATTAAGATCAAGATTGGTTCCGCCTACGCCCTCGAGCAGGAATTAACCTACGAAGTGCGTGGTCGCGACGCGGTGACAGGCTTGCCCCGCTCCCTCCACCTGACCTCCCAAGAAGTCCGCGAGGCCATGGCTGACAACGTGAACCAGATCATCGAGGCCGTGAAGAGCTCGCTCGAGCGTATCCCCCCCGAACTCTCGGCTGACCTCGTCGACCGTGGTATCGTCATCGCGGGTGGCGGCGCTCTCGTCCGCCGCATTGACCGCGCCCTCTCCGAAGCCACCGGCCTCCCGGTGATTATCGCCGAAGACCCTTTGTGTGCTGTTGTCAATGGCACCGGCAAAATCCTCGCCAACGCCTCCCGCTGGAGCGGCCGAGAGTAACTCCTGCGGGCTAACCCGCCATGGATAATAACCGCCAAGGAGCCAAAGCGTCCTACGTTGCCCTAGTTTTTTTTCTTGGGCTATGGATGATTTTGCCGAGCGCCGTCCGTCGCTTTAACCGCGAAGCCTTCGCCGAATTTCAGGCCCCAGCCTTACACTTGGTCGGCAAAGGGCGTGACCTCGCTCGTTATTGGGAACTCAAAAGCCGCTCCCCGGAAGAACTGACTGCCGCTGCGCGTGACCTCGCCCGAATCAACGCCGCGCTTGAGCTGAAGATCCACTCCTTAGACGACGCCCGCAAAGAGAACCTCCGCCTCCGCGAGATGCTTCGCTACCCGAAGACGGAAGAATTCGTTACGGTCGTCGCACGCGTCTCGATCCGGGAAACTTCTTCCTGGTGGCAACGTATCATTATCCGCAAAGGCCGCAGCGATGGCGTCCGCCCAGGCTGCCCCGTCGTCTTCGGTGACCGCGTCATCGGCCGAGTGAGCATCGTCCACTTGACCACGAGCGAGGTTGATCTCGTCACCAGCCCGGTCTTCCGCTGCACCGCTTTTCTGGAAGGCGACGAACAATACCACGTCGTCCACGTCAGCGGTCAGGCCGGCCTGGCGCTCTCCGCCCCCCGCGCCCTGGTCTCCATCATCCCGCTCGATTACAGTCCACCTGCCGGCCAAGTCGCGAAGGTCATGACCACGGGTCTGGGCGGGGTCTTCCCCTCCGGCCTCACGTTGGGCACGCTAGAAACAGGCGTTCAGTCGACCGCCGAAAAACACCTGCAGACGGGCGCCCTCACCCCCGCCAAAGAACTTAGCTTCATCCAAGAAGTGTCGGTACTGATTCCCAAATACCCCACCGCGGGTGAAATTCTACTCACCCCGGCCGATAGCGCCAAACCGGAAGAATTCCGATGAGCCTGAGCTGGTCCTGGCTTTTCCTCCTGCTAGCGACCTTCCCATGGTTGCTCGGCGTCGACCTGCTCTCGGACGCAATGGCCACCTCGGGCGTCTGCCTCTTCATCTCGGGTGCAGCCATTATTGCGCCCTGCCGACGGCTCCGTCGCTGGCAAGCAGTACTCTTCTCCGCCTGCGTAGGCTTCCTCTTCGAATCCCTGCGCCCCATCCCCGATGGATCGCTGGCGCTCCTCTTGGTCTTGGTGGCCATCTACTTGACCTCCCACCGCGCCGAGATTCGTGACATGCCGAAGATGTTTGGAGCGGCCGTCCTCGTGAATGGCCTTGCCTGCACGGCTTGGTTCATCGCCGCCGGCCTGGCCCATATGAAAGAGGTCCCCCTACTTTCGCTGCACTTCCTCGGCCAATGGTTATTGCATCTGCTGCTCGCGACCATCCTGGCGGTGTTACTGCTGGTGCCGCTGACCTTGGTCCAGAACTTCGCCATGGATAAGGTCGGCGTCCCCCAACCCGACGAAGTCTTATGAAGGACATCGACGGACAGAATCCCTCCGCCCCTTCGGACCCCATTTCCGCCTGGCGGCTGCACGCAATCTTCTTCTTTTTCTGCGCCGGCTTTGTCTACGTGGCCTTCGGCTTGGGTTATCGCCAACTCTTCCAAAGCGTCGACCTCACCAGCCAGTCTGACAACCAAAGCCGGCGCGTCGTCATCCAACCATCGTCGCGTGGTAAGATTTTTGATCGTAACGGTTACGTCCTCGTCGATAACCGCGTCCGCTGGAGTGTGAAGGCAGACTTACTCGCGCTCCAGCCTGAGTTCCGGAAGGAATACCTCGAACTGCTCAAGCAGGAGAAGGCGCGCGTCCCCGACCGGCGCCCCGACTACGACCAACTTCAGCAAACCGCGCGCCTCAACGTGCTTAATGCTTGGCTGACCAAAATCTGGTTTGTCATCGACTCGACGAATCAGAAAGTGAAGAAAGGCGCCGCCAAGGTTAAGTCCACCCCCGACCTGCATCCGGAAGAGCGCATGGTGCACCCCGACGCCCTGAAAAAGCACCTGACCGAACGCCGCGCCCTGAAATTCCCGCTCATTCTTGACCTGGCTTTTTTAAACTCTGGCCATGCCGTGACGCCCGAGGAAGGCAATCGGGCCGTCGCCCGCTTCATTGAGCAATTCCCGGTCCATGGGCCCATTACCCTCGAAGCCGACATGGTGCGCTCCTACCCTAATGGGAAGTTAGCCTCCCACGTCTTAGGTTACGTGCGTGACTCCGATGTCCTCAAAGGCCAACTCGACGACGTGGTCGACGATGAATTCGTCAACCTACAAAAACTTGGCTACTCTGGCAAAAAAGGCGCCGATGGAATCGAGGCGACCTACAACGAAGTCCTCTCCGGACACTGCGGCTGGCAACTCTGGACCAAGACATCTTCCGGCTATAACAAGGATCTGCTCCGATTCGATGCCCCGAAGCAGGGCTCGGACGTGGGGCTTTCACTGGATACCAAGATTCAGAAATCGGCCGAAGATGCCTTGGCCAAAATTGTGGATTCCCAAGGTAAGCCTCTCCCCGCGGCCGCGGTCATGCTCGACGTCAATACGGGGGAAATCCTGGCCTTGGCTAGCCAGCCCTCTTTTAACCCTAACGAAATGGCGGACCGCGTCACCCAGGCCTACTTTCACCAAGTGAACTCGGAAGGCGGCTGGCTGAACCGCGCGACCCAAGGTCTTTACGCCCCGGGCTCGACCTTCAAGTTAATCACCGCCACGGCGGGCATGCGCGCCGGTAAAATAGACTGGGACGATATCTTGGACTGTGGTCCCAGTTATCTGGTCGGAGGACGCGCCTTCCCCGAACATGAACCGTCTGGTTACGGGCAAGTCGATCTCGAGAAGATGCTCGCCGTCTCCTGTAACGTCTGGAACTACCAGGTCGGCCTAAAGACGGGACCAGAAAATCTCGCCAAGGAAGCCCGCCGTTTCGGACTCGATGCCCCCTTGCTGCAAAAGCCGGCAGAGCACGACAACCACTCCACCACCGAGCTCCCGAATCCGGCGACGCACATGGTCGTCCCGGATCGCGCCTACAAGCAACGGGTGACGGGGCAGCCTTGGACCGATGGCGACACCGCTAACACCTCCATCGGACAAGGCTACCTACTCACGACCCCGCTGCACATGGCGTGCGTGGCCGCCTCGATTGCCCGCGGCGAGACGCGCACGACGCCGACCATCATCCATGATCCGGGCCGCGATGGGCGCCATGCCGGCGCCGAACCCATTGGCCTGACCACGCCGCAACTCCAAGCCTTACGCGAAGGCATGCTGCGTTGCGTCGAGGAAGGCACCGCCAAGAGCGTGCGGATTCCCGGCCTACCTTACGCAGCAAAGACCGGCACTTCCGAATACATTAAGAACGGCGAAAAGGCTCACCTCGCCTGGATCGTCGGCTACGCCCCAGCGGACAACCCCGTGGTTGCCTTCTGTGTGCTCGTGGAAGGCCAACTCGACACGAGCACCTGGGGCGGCAAGACGGCTGGACCCGTCGCGCGAGACATGATCCTCGCTTGGCAGACCGCGGCCGACAAGAAAGATAAATAGGCCCTAGCGAATGTAGACCAGCGTTCCGACCGAAACGCGGTCAAAGAGCGCGATGACATCGGCATCCGCTAGCAGCACGCAGCCGTGGCTATTGGGCGTGCCCAACTGAGCGTGCTGATTCGTACCATGGACGTAGACGTAGCGTTGCTGGGTGTCGACGACCTGCCCAGCGGCATTGGTGCCGGCGTTATGTCCGGGCTCAAGGCCAGCTAACCAAAGAATCCGCGAAGTAATGAGGTTATCCTCGGCCGACGGCCAGTCGGACCAGACTTTGCCCGTCGGTTGCCGCGCCTTAAAAACCATGCCCGTGAGAGCGCCGGCGCCGATCTTCTCTGACACCTGATGCAGGCCGGTAGGGGTCTGTTGCGAATCTTGGACACAGCCGCGGCCTGCCCGCGCCGTGCTGATGGTATAGGAATCGCACCCCGCCCCATGAAAATGCCAGAGTTTTTGCTGGTCAACCGACACCAGAAGGCAATGTTCCGACATGGATACACCCAATGCCTCAAGGCGTTCGGCGAACTCTTTTTTCAAAACCAAGGATAACTCAGAACATGGCATATCGAATTGGCATCGTGGGCGTGACCGGCGCGGTCGGTCAAGAACTGCTGGCGTTGATGGCCAAGCGAAAGTTCCCTGTTACCGAGCTCCGCCCCCTCGCTTCGGCCCGTTCGGCTGGGTCTAAGGTCAGCTATGGTGGTCAGGATTGGACCGTTCAGGAGGCCAAGCCAGAGGCCTTTGAAGGCCTAGATTTCGTTATCTTCAGCGCCGGCGGCTCGGTTTCCCTCGCCCTGGCCCCTGAAGCGGTCAAGCGCGGGGTCATCGTCATCGATAATAGCTCGGCCTTCCGCATGGACCCGACGGTCCCCCTCGTGGTCCCGGAGATCAACGCCCAAGCCCTGGACAACCACCAAGGCATCATCGCGAACCCGAACTGCTCCACAGCCATCGCTTTGATGGGCCTCTTCCCCCTGCACCAAGCCTTCGGCCTAAAGCGCTTCTTCGCTTCGACCTACCAAGCGGTCTCTGGTACCGGCGCCGAGGCCATGCGCGAACTCGACACGCAAGTCCGGGCGTGGGCTAAGGGCGAAGCCTCGCCGCCCAAGGTCTACCCGCACACCATCGCCTTCAACCTCATCCCGCAGGTCGACTCCTTTCAAGAAGATGGCTACACGAAGGAAGAAATGAAGATGTTGCACGAGGGCCGTAAAATCATGGGCCTGCCCGACCTCAAGGTCACGACGACCTGCGTCCGCGTCCCCGTCTTCCGCGCGCACTCGATCGCGATCAGCGCCGAGTTCGAACGGCCGGTCGACCTTGCGGTCGCCCGCGCGGCGATTGCCGCCTTTCCCGGCGCCGAAGTCTGCGACGAACCCGCCAAGAAGCTTTACCCCATGCCGCTGGATTATGCCGGCAAGGAAAAGTGCGGCGTGGGCCGCCTCCGTAAGGATACGCTTTTCGACAATGGCCTGTCCCTCTGGGTCAGCGGCGACCAGCTCTGGAAAGGTGCGGCGCTCAACGCCATCCAGATTGCCGAAGCCCTCCACGCCCGCGGCCGGCTGGCCCGCCGCTAAGCCATGGCTCGGTCCAATGATCGAGCGCCCCGCCACGCGGACCTCAATAAGCCCATCCGACAGCTGGATGAGACGGATATCCCTGCCCTGCTCGCGCTGCATAAGGACCCGCTCATCCTCGTCCTCGACGGCGTCCAAGACCCGCATAACCTCGGGGCTTGCCTCCGGACCGCCGATTGCGCGGGTTGCGCCTTCGTCGTCACGACCCGCAAGAACTCCTCACCGGTCAACGATACGGTCCGCAAGGTCGCCGTCGGCGCGGCTGAGCACATGCCCATCGTCCAGGCCCACAACCTCCGCAACGCCTTGGTGAAACTCAAAGAGGGCGGCGTCTGGATTGCCGGCACCAGCGACCACAAGACGAGCCAATCCCTGTTTACTGCTAAACTGACCGGATCGCTCGCGCTTGTCATGGGCGCAGAGGGCGACGGCATCCGTCACCTGACAGCAGAAACCTGCGATTTCTTGGTGCGCATCCCAATGCTGGGAGCCGTCCCTTGCCTCAACGTGTCCGTCTCCGCGGGTGTCTGCCTCTTTGAAGCCGTCCGGCAGCGCGGTCACCGCTAAGGGCTATTTATCCTTTACCCACGGCAGGCAAAGCCCTTTGCTGGCAGTCGTTCAAGGGCCGGATAGCTCAATGGTAGAGCAGTTGACTTTTAATCAATTGGTTCCGGGTTCGAGTCCCGGTCCGGCCACTTTGAACACCGCTTTACGGTCAGGCCCCTTGGCCTGTTTTCGTGCTTGAAAAAATCCCGCTAGTCCGCACTCCTTCACGTTCCGCTGTCTGGCCGGATAGCTCAATGGTAGAGCAGTTGACTCTTAATCAATTGGTTCGGGGTTCAAGTCCCCGTCCGGCCACCAGCGGTTTTTAATTTCCGGGTTCCCACCTTCTTCCGAAGGTAGCGGATGGCCATGTAGGCCGAATGACAGGCGCGGCAGTAGCTATGGTAAGCCTTCGAGGCCTTTATCCAATGGAAGTGCCCCAAGGGGAAAGCTTGCTCGCATTGGGAGCAGGTCCGCTGACGCACGAGGCTAGACTTCCGCCGTTCGCGTTCTTTCGTCAGGAAAATCAGGCTGAGGCAATCCGTACAGAAGGGATGGCCTTCGCCGTCTTCTCCCACGGGGTAGAAACTGAGGGTCGGTTTAGTTTGGCGGCAACGGCCGCAACTCTTGGAGGTAGTATTTTTCATGACTCCATAAATATGAAAAGCCCAGACCCCGGCAGGCAACGGTGCGACCGTAGGGTTGATGGCCTATCAATAATATCAGTTTCACTCTACCGTCACCGACTTTGCCAGGTTGCGGGGCTGGTCAATCGAACAGCCGCGCAGGCGGGCCACGTGATAGGCCAAGAGCTGCAAAGCCACGGCCGCAGGAATCGTCGCGACCAAGGGATCACAATCCGGAATGACTATGCGGTCATCGGCAATGGTGTCCGCGGACTGACCCGCCGTCACGACCGCAATGATCCGCGCCCCGCGGGCTTTACATTCCTCCGCATTACTCCAGACTTTATCCAACTGCGGCGAGCGATTCGCCAGCACGACGACGGGTGTCCCCGGGGTGAGCAAAGCAATGGGACCATGTTTCATCTCGGCCGCATGATAGCCCTCGGCGTGAACATAAGAGATTTCTTTGAGCTTCAAGGCGCCTTCCAGGGCAACCGGGTGCATCGGACCACGACCTAAAAAGAATGCGTGCTCGGCGGCGGCCATGCGGGCGGCCACCGCAGCGATGGCATCGTTCTGGGCCAAGACCTGCTCGATGAGCTCCGGCAACCGTGCCAGTTCCGCGACCAGCGCCCTGCCCCGCTCCAAGGAAAGGCGCCGCCCACGGCCTAACCGCAGGGCCATCAGCAAAAGGACGGCCACCTGACCAGTGAAAGCCTTCGTCGAGGCCACCGAGATTTCGGGGCCAGCATGAATGAAGACGCCTTGCCCCGTTTCGCGGGCGATGGTCGATCCCACGACGTTGACGAGCCCGAGGACCAGGGCGCCTTTGGCCTTAGCCTCCCGCACGGCGGCCAAGGTGTCCGCGGTTTCGCCGGATTGTGAGATGGCTAAGACGAGGTCGTGGCTACCGACCAAGGGATTCCGATAGCGGAATTCGGCAGCCGGTTGCACCTCGGCATTGAGGTCAGCCAAATCTTCAAAGGCAAATTCACCGACTTGGCCGGCATGCAAGGAGGTCCCACACCCGACAAGGACGATGCGCTGAATCTCGGCTAAGTCACGCGAGGAGGTCCCCATGCCGGCTAACACCGCGGTACCGTGCTCGGCATCGAGTCGACCACGTAAGGCATTACGGACGGATTCCGGCTGCTCGTAGATTTCCTTGAGCATGAAGTGCTCGTAGCCGCCTTTTTCCACCGCGCCAGCGGCCAACCCTAATTCCGCGACTTCGCGTTCGCGGATGACATCGTGGCGATCGCGGATATCGACGCTATCGGCGGTGAGGACTGCGATATCACCGTCGTCTAAATAGATGACGCGGCGGGTATGCGCCACCAAGGCCGCCGCATCCGAGGCCACGAGGGTCTCACCCTCGCCTAAGCCCAAGACCAAGGGACTACCCTTACGGGCCACCACCAGCACGCCCGGTTGGTCGACCGCTAATACGGCGATACCATAGGCACCTTCGACTTGGGCCAAGGCCTGCCCCACCGCCTTACGCAGGTCGCCTTGATAATGCTCACCAATCAAACGGGCTAAGGCCTCGGTATCGGTTTCAGAGACAAAGACATGGCCCTTGGCCTCCAAGCGAGCGCGGATCGCCCGATAGTTCTCAATGATGCCGTTATGCACTAAACAAAGTCGTCCTTCCGCGGCCGCATGCGGATGGGCATTCGCCTCTGTCGGTGCGCCATGCGTCGCCCAGCGGGTGTGCGCGATCCCCGTCTGCGCCGCCACTTGGGCTGATGGCGGCAACTCAGCGTTCACTTTCTCCGTTAAGCGGGCGACCTTACCCACGGCCCGAACAGTAGTCAGCTGACCGCTCGGCCCCTGCAACGCGACCCCAGCAGAATCGTACCCGCGGTACTCCAAGCGGCGTAAGCCACCAAGGAGAATGGGGAGCGCGGGCTGTCGACCGACATATCCGATGATGCCACACATCTTAAACGAGGTCGCGGTCGACGACGTCCGCTGGTCGCGTGGTTAGGCCCGGCCAAATCTTTCGACCTGGGTAAATCGAAGTATGGATACCCGTGTGCACGCCGTCGCCGATGATGGCGCCGAACTTACGACGGCCGGTGTCAATGAGTTCGCCCGCGACCATCGAACGATGCGG
>CAIXHF010000091.1 GCA_903919185.1 uncultured Opitutia bacterium
AGCGGCGTCGGTCGCATCCTCGCCACTCCCAGCCCAGTCAACGGACGTAAGGTCGCCGCGGTCGGCCTCGGCACCGGAACGCTCGCCGCTTGGGGCCGCAAGGGCGATGAATTCCACTTCTACGAGATCAACGATAACGTCGTCCGCCTCGCCCAAGGCACGTTCCACTACCTAGGCGACAGCCAGGCCAAGATCGAACTCCGCATGGGTGACGCCCGCCTGACGCTCGAGAAACTCCCGCCGCAGAACTACGACGTGATCATCCTCGACGCCTTTAGCAGCGACGCCATCCCGGTGCACCTGCTCACACTCGAGGCCTTCGCCACCTACCGTAAACACCTGCGGCCAGGCGGGGTCATCGCAGTCCATATCTCCAACCGCTACCTCAACCTCGAACCGGTGGTGATGCGGGCGGCAGAACATGGCAAACTGAGCGCCCTCTACTTCAATAACTCCGGGGAAGTGCCCGAGGACGCGGACGCCGAAGACGCCTACTCTTCCGATTGGATCCTGCTCTCCGACGATCCGGCGACGTTGCGCCAGACGAGCCTCGCCAAGTATGGCACAGTCCCCAAGCCGCCCGCCGCCGGCATCGGCCCTTGGACCGACGAACGCAGTGACTTGCTACATATCCTCGTCGCCGACGAGGACTCCTTCCTGGCTTGGCTTCAAAGCCTCTAATTCGATGCGCCGCTCCCTTCTCGTACTTCTAATCGCCGCCACGGGCGTCCGGGCAAACTATGCTGACGAGGCCTACGCGGCCACGTATAAGCTCTTTAACTCAGCCCTGAACGGTACCTGCTCCCTGTATCGTCGTCCTGCGCCCGATACCGCGCTCTACCTCGTCACGACCCAGCACCAGATGGAAGGCTCCAAGGGCGACTTCTGCTTCGTCGTCCTGCGCGAACCGCAGCCCGATGGCTCGTACAAGCGCAGCGACTTCAAGGTTATCACGCGTGTGGACGGCAAACCGACTTGGGTGAAGCACCCGAAGTTCGACCTCGCGGTCCTCCGCATCACCACCCCACCGACTGGCACGTTCTCAGCCCTGCCGATTGAAGCCATTGCCAACGACGAGCGCCTGAAAGCGGCGCACCCATCCGTCGGCTCACCGTTGCTGCTCTTCACTTTCCCGCACGGGGTCGAGTCCATCCGCCAAGGTTTCCCCGTCGCCCGCCAAGCGGTCTTCGCTCAGCCCCCACTGCTCTCTTCTGAAGCCTACCCAACCTTCCAGGCCGACTTCCCCGCCACGGCCGGAGACAGCGGCGGCCCTGGTGTCATTGAAGGCCCAGGCGGCAAGCCACTCGTTATCGGGATGTGCTTCCAACGCATGAACCACGACGAAAAGGTCACGACCGAAACGACCACGACCACGGTGAAGCACCCTTTGAACATGGGCACCTTCATCCACGGTCGCTACCTCCTCGAAGCCATCGAGATAGCGGCTAAACAGTAAGTTCTCCGCTGAACATGCTGCGTTTCTCTTTCCTCTGGGCACTGTGCATCCATACCGTCCTCAGCGCCACGGCCGCTGATGCGCCGAAACCCACGAACGTCATCATTCTCTTCGTGGACGACATGGGCTACGCGGATATCGGACCATTCGGCAACAAGACGCTCCGCACGCCTCACCTCGACCGTTTCGCCAAAGAGGGCATGCGCTTCACCCACTTCTACGCCACGCCCGTCTGCTCGATGTCCCGCGCCTGCCTTATGACGGGCAGCTACAGCGCCCGCGTCAGCATGCCGGGCGTTCTTTTCCCTCCGAACCGGATCGGACTCCACCCAGACGAGGTCACCGTCGCCGAGGTAGCGAAGTCGGGCGGCTACGAGACGATGATGATTGGCAAATGGCACCTCGGACATTTGCCCGAATTTCTGCCGACGCGCCAAGGCTTCGACCACTACTTCGGATTGCCCTATAGCAACGACATGAAGCAAAGCCACGCGGGCTACCCGCCCCTACCGCTTTACCGCGATGAAAAAGTCATCGAGACCGAGCCCGACCAATCGCAGCTAACGCGTCGGTACACCGAGGAGGCGATCAAGTTCCTCCGCACCAAACGTGAGAAGCCTTTCTTCCTCTACCTGCCCTACACGATGATCCACGACCCCGTGGCAGCGTCGGAAGGCTTCAAGGGCAAGAGCGCCCAAGGCCTCCTCGGGGATTCCGTCGAAGAGATTGATTGGTCGGTGGGACAAATCATGTCCGCACTCCGCGAGCAGCACTTGGACGAAAACACCCTGGTGATTTTCACCTCCGACAACGGGCCAGCCGGCCGCGCCGCGCCGCCGTTCTCCGGCAACAAGACAACTAACCTCGAAGGGGGCGTCCGTGAACCTTGTATCATGCGCTGGCCGGGACGTATCCCCGCAGGCACGACGTGTGAGCGCATTGCCGGCAATATCGACGTACTGCCGACGCTGGCCAAGGTCTTCGGCGCGGAACTGCCAAAGGATCGCATCCTCGACGGACGGGATCTCGGCCCTCTGCTAGCCGACCCCAACGCCGCACCTGTGCGTGATACGCATTTGTATTTCACCGCTAGCCAAAAGCTGGAAGCCATCCGCCAAGGGCCATGGAAGCTCTTCCTGCTGGACCCCGCCAAACGTAAAGGTGAACCAGTCCGGACGGCCCCCGCGTTGTATGATGTGACGAAAGACTTGGCCGAGCTGGATAACGTAGCCGCCCAACACCCCGACATCGTGGCACGCCTGAAAAAGGAAGCTGCCGAACGCCTAGCGGAGATTGAGGCCCACAAGCGCCCCATCGGGAAGCTCGCAGACGGCCAAGACGCGCCCGCAGTCAACCCCCCGACGAAGAACCCCACCGCCTTGACCGACCTCAAACCCGGGGCTGCACTGAAAGCATCGGCCGCGCCGCCAATCGGTGGACGGGCCTTCACCATCAGCTGCACCTTCACCAGCAGCCAGGCCAACACCATTCTGCTCTCCCACGGCGGCACTCAATTGGGGTACGCGCTGCACATCCGCGAGGGTAAGTTGACCTTCTCGATTCGCCGCGCCGCGGACGATAATAGCGAAGTCGCCCTCCCCGCGCCGACCGATAGCCAGCCCCACCGCGTCCGCGCGAGCCTGACTAAGGACGGCAAACTCCACCTGCAGTTGGACGACCAACCAGA
>CAIXHF010000092.1 GCA_903919185.1 uncultured Opitutia bacterium
CGCGCGGGCGTTCTTCTGCGCTTTGGACCAAGCGGAGAGCCGAGCGTTGTCGGTCGCCTTCGCGCGTTCACCGCTCGGGGTGAGCGTGCCATCGAGGCGCGTCCACCGTCCGTGTGTCGGATCGACGTTCTCACCGGCGCGGTTCACTTGTAGGGCGATGACATCGGAGTCCTTGAGCCAAGCGCGCAGAACTTTACTGGTCGGGAGTGGGCCGACGAAGATAGCTGCGGTCGGTCGCAGCGCTTGGGCGAGCTTGGGGTCGCGGAGGATGAGGTCGTAGGCCGAAACTAGACGGCCGCTACCGGCGAGATCACCGCGGACGGTGCCGGCTCCATCGGCGAGGACCGGCCAACCCGTCAGGTGGGAGAGTTCTAGCAACGCATCAGCGAACTCTTGGCGATCGGCGGGGGCGTGAGGTCCCACCACGATGACCCCGCGTTCGGTCTTAGGCAGCAAGTCCGCCACCGAGGCAGGGGTGAGGAGAGAATCCACCTGGGCACACGCCGGCAGGGCAGTGAAGGCCTCTAAATCGAGCCCCGCAGGCGCCTTGTAGCCCTTTTCAGGCTCGGAGGGCGGCAGAGGGTCACGGAAGGGCAAATTGAGGTGTACGGGCCCGGCTAGGGGCCCTTGGGCTCGCTGCCAGGCGTCGACCAGTAGCTGGCGCCAGTAGCGGAGCTGCCCGATGTCAGTCGATGGCACGGCGGCCTCGGTCGCCCAGACTGGGTATCCGCCGAAGAGCCCGTTTTGGGTAATCGTCTGCCCCGAGTGGCAATCGCGGAGTTCCGGCGGGCGGTCGGCGGTGAGCACGAGCAGCGGTGTGGCCGAGAGGCGGGCCTCGATGACCGCGGGCAAGTAGTTGGCACCGGCGGTGCCGGAAGTGCAGAGCAACGCGACGGGTTCGCGGGTAGCCTTGGCCAAGCCCAGTGCGATGAAGCCCGCCGAACGCTCGTCCAGTGCAACGGTCGTTCCGATCTCAGGGTTTTCCGCGAAAGCGAAAGCGAGCGGCGTCGAGCGTGAGCCGGGTGAGATGACGACGTGGCGTAGGCCGAGGTTGGCCAACGTGCGGACCCCGACGGCCGACCAGAGCGCGTTCGTGTTGGCGAATTTCGGCGAGCGGGCCATGCGTCCATCCAAACGGACGGCGAGACCTCCGCAAGAGGGAAGGGCCGGCTGGAGTCACCAATTCCACGCAGAAGGCCTGCTTCTTGGGTCCATCATGGGTTGAAGTCGTCCGGCTAGGTGGCAGTGTCCTTGGATAGATATGGCCGTCTTCCTGTACCTGCTCCCTTTGCTGGCCGTTGTCGTGGTGTTGGTCCTCGTGATTCATGCGGTCTTTTGGGGCATGACCTTTCGGGTAGATGACGCCCATGTCCGTGTGCTCGTGTATGGATGCACTGTACGCAAGGTCGCGCTAGCCGATATCGCCTGCGCCGATCGAAGCTGTCCGTTGTGGAACGAGCACTACACCTCGTCGCTGGACCGGCAGAAGGTCGTCTGCCTCCGCCGCCGCACCGGCTGGATTAAGAATTTCATCATCACGCCGCCCGACCCAGAAGCGTTCTTTGCGGAACTGCGGGAGCGCGGGGTGGAGTGTACATGAGGTAGGGTCAGCACTGCGTGCTGAC
>CAIXHF010000093.1 GCA_903919185.1 uncultured Opitutia bacterium
GACTTCGGTGGGGAGTTCGTCGCCCGCCTTGCCCTTGGAGAGCGTGAGCGAAGCGGTGAGGCCGTTGGCCTTCATGCTGCCGCCATAAGGGAGGTCAGCGAGGCGGACGGATTCGTTGAGTTCGCCCGAGACGACGGTGAAGCTGCGGCTGAGGACTTTGACTCCGCCGAGCGTTTCGAGCTCAGCGCTTTCGAGGAGGCTGGCGCCGCCGACAGTGTAGGCGAAAGTAACACGATCGCCGGCGAGGTAGAGGCCGACATACTTGGAGTGTTCGCGTGGGAGCGGGCCGAGCGGGATCGACGACATGACGTTAGCCGGGCCAACGGGGAGTTTGCGCGGTTCGGCAAAGCTGCCGTTCTGGCTCCAGCCGGGACCGGGGTTGGTTTCGGCAAAGAGGTCGGCACCTTCGGCCGGAGCCGGGTTGGGGCCGTGTCCACCGTCGAAGGCAACGCCCTTGCGCTTGAACCAGCCGCCGGACCAAAGGCCAGCGCCGCGGAGGGTTTCAGTGTCGAAGGCGTAACCGGCATCTTCGGCGCCAAGGTTCACGAGCACGGCCTTATTGGCCGCACAGCCCTTCTTTTCGAAAGGGTTCTTGCCTTGGGTATTGTCGATGGAGGCGCTCAAGAAGCGACCGTAGTCCATCTCCATGTATTTACCGGTTGGTTTAGCCGCGGCTTTCTTCGGGGCATCGGCCTTTTTAGGGGCGTCTGCGGCCGGGGCCGTAAGGGCCGAGAGCGCGAGAGCGGTCAAGGCCACGAGGGTACGTGTATGGGTGAACATAAAGGGGGTAAGGGTGGGGTGCCCAGGGGTCTAACAGGATTGAACCTGACCCTTAGGGCTGTCGATGGGATTTATGAGTCTAAACGAGGCGAAAGGTTCCCGGGAATTAGGGGAAAGGGGATAGAGGCTGAAAAGATTCAGTGGAAAGGTGCAACGGTGCAAAAGTGCACAGGTGGCTATATTGGTGCGAGGTAGGGTCAGCACTGCGTGCTGACCTAGTTGCCTTAAGGTAGGGGCGTGGTTTACCGCGCCCTCCTTGCTTGGTGGGCAAGGCAAAGCCTTGCCTCTACCCAAGACAGAACGTGCGTCAGCCTTTGGCGGAAAGCCCGCGCAGCCAAGTGACCCAACCTGCCGGGAGTCCGCGGGCCAAGGCGCCACGCACAATCTTTTCGTGGTAGAGTTTGGAGGGGAGGTGCGGGCCGGTGATGTCGATGACCTTGAAGGCATCACATTCCAGCGGACATTCCTCGACCCCAGCTTCCCAGACCGTGACCGTGACGCGCTTGTAGGGGGACCCTTCGGCCTCCCCGAGGCGCTTCCAGTCGTCCAAGGTGAGTTCGTAGATGGCTCCCCAGACGCCAGGCGAATCCATGTCTTCTAAGATATCGGCCGAACCGCCGCCCCAAGTCGTGCTCATATGCGTGAACGCGAGGCGGTGCTTGGGCAGGAAGGCTTTCCCGCGGTACTGCAGGCCCGGGCAGCGTCGTTCCATCTGAGCGGCGTCAAGGTTAGAGGCGTAAGCGAAATAATACCGGCTCATTAGGAAGGAAGGTGAACTGTGCCCTAAACCGCCCGGGAGGCAAGAGGGGACGGCGCGCGAAGCGCGAGAAAGCTGGAAACCGTGCAAAGGTGTAAAGGTGCACGAGAGCTCTGAGGACAGAGGACGGAGGAGGAGGGGGCAAGTTGGCTGGAGTATGGTTGGCTAGGGGATTGTGAGGTAGGGACAGCACCACGTGCTGTCCTAAAAGAGTACGGAGTACAGATTACGGAGTACCGATAAAGGGGGTCGTACGCGACGCAGTCGCGCCCCTACCTTAAGTTAAGGATCAGCTATCGATGTTGAGTCTGGAGGGAAAATAAGGGGGCCTAAGGTCACGCCAGTTATCCGATTCCACTTCCCCCTTTCGCTCCCCCGTTCGCGCTTTTTAATCTGTAATCTGTAATCAGTACTCCGTACTCCTATATGTCAGCACGCAGTGCTGACCCTACCTCGCCAGGAGCCAACTGGCCCCCTTTTTGTTTTCTAGAACTTCTTCGCCACGCCGACGTACACCGAGCGGGGTTGGGCGCCGTAGCCCAAAGCCGCCGGCGGGGCGGTTTCGCCGCCGATATTTTCCAGGCGGAGGGTTAGGTCCGTCGAGTCGTTCCAGACAAAGCGCGCCCAGCCGCGCCAGACTAACGAGTTCGGCAGGTCGACGCGCTGGAAATTATCCCAGTCGAAGTCGACGCGCCCATGCAGGAGCGTGACGCCTGCGCCGAAGCTCCAGCGTTCCGTGGGCGTGATCTCGGCACCGGCCGAGAGGGTGAAGGTCGGCCGGCGTAGCAGGGACTGTCCAGTCGCGACGACGCCAAGGTAATCGGTCAAGGCCTTGGTCTGCAGGGAGGTGGCCGCGCCGAAGAGGCGAATGCCCTTAGCCGGACGCGTTTCGACGCCGAGTTCGACTCCGCGGGTGCGGGCCTTGGCGATGTTGAAAGTTTTATAATTATCGTTGGGGTCGTAGTCGATCAGGTCGGTGAGGTTATTTTCAAACGCGACGAGGGTCCAGTTCGGGCCACGCGGGTCCGTGTTGTTGAAGCGTAGGCCAGCCTCGAAGGCCCGGTTGGCTTCGGGGCGTAGGATGAGGTTTTGCGAAGTGCCGTAAGCGAGGTCATTCGCCGAGGGCGCCCGGTAGGCGGTGGCGGCCTTTAAGTGTGTGGCGAATTGTTTATTAAAGGTATGTCCCCAGGTCACTTCCCCCGTCGTCTTGCCCGCGAAGTCGCTGAAGTCATCGCGTCGAAGGCCGACCTTAAATCGGTCGTAGGCCGTCGGCTTCCAGTCGGCATGCGCCCAAAGTCCGAACGATTCGATCGTGTTCACCCACGGGGTCGCATAGGCGAGTTGGTCGAAGGCATTGCGTTCGTAGGTGGCTCCGAGGCCGAACGAGAGGTCAGCGCGCGCTTTCCAATCCGCGTAGGCGGTCAGTTCATCGGTGGCTAGGCGGTAGCTCTGTAAGTCGCCGCCGGTGAAGCTGCGCACCTGCGTGCCGCCATGCGACCAGAACGCGGTGGCCGTCGTGATGGGATCGACGTAGTGGAGGCCTGGGGAAATCAGCCAACCGCTGTCCTTCTGCCAGTCGACGAGGCTGGGGGCAGTTTCAGATCCAGGGAGCCCGCCTCGTCCGAGGTCAGCCGAGCCAATCAGGTCGGCGGTGAGTTGCGGGGATAGCTGCCAAGCGGATTTGACTAAGGCCGTGGACGCCTCGCGTCCGCCGTTAGCGCGCCACCCGTCGTCATGGGAGGTCGTAACTGAAAGGGCCGTCCCCTGCGTCGCGGCTTGGCCGGCGCGGGCGTTATTCGTCGCGAAGGCGTAGCCGACCGAAGCGCGCCCGTAGGAGCCGGCTTCGGCTTCCAACGAAGAGCCCACTTTGGAGGTCAGTGGATTCTGTAAGCGGAGGTCAATGACGCCGCCGAGGGAGTTGGCACCGTAGAGGGAGGATGACGCCCCGCGCAGGATTTCGACCGAGGACAACCCGAAGAGCCGGTAGCGTCCAAGCTCATAACTGCCCGAGAACCCAGCGGGCAAGCGGCGGCCATCGAGTAGGACTGCGGTGTGGGCAGAGTTGGTACCGCGGGTGAAGAGGGAGGATTGCGAGCCTTCTCCGCCTTGCTCGGTGGCGAAGACGCCGGGGGTGGTGCCGAGCAGTGAGGTCAGCGAGCGGTAGCCAGACTCAGATGCTTGGGTGGCGTCGATTTTGGTGACGGAGGGTGACGCTTCGGTGACGGGGGCCGGTTGGCGTGTTTCGACCACGACGGTCTCGGGGAGCTGAATGGCTACTTGGGCCAGCAAAAGGGCAGGGAAGACCAAAGACATAACGGCATAAATCCCCCAGTCTAGATCGGTGGCAAGTCTCATCCGATGCGAAAGGGCTGGAGAAAACTTTGGGATGTGTCATACGTTGTACATAGATGGGCTCTGAAACCGTGAATGAACCAAACCTCGGCGC
>CAIXHF010000094.1 GCA_903919185.1 uncultured Opitutia bacterium
ATGCACCCAGATGAAGCCCGCCGCATCCACCGCGGGGAGATTGCCCCGGCCTCCGCCCAGCCGGCCGCTTGGCCAAACGTCGCGGAATTTGCCAATGCCAACGCCACCGAAGAATCTTGCGACCAAGGCGGCTGCGGCTGCAAATAGGTCATGCCAGTCTTCTTCGTTACGGGTAGCGACACTGGCGTGGGCAAGACCCACGTCGCCGGCCTGCTCGCGCGTCGCATGGCGCGCGACGGCTTCACCCAGGTGATTAAACCTGTGGAATCTGGTGCGGCTGCGGGCCGTCCGGCGGACGCTCTCAAGGCCGCGGGGAAGTGGGCTGAGGCGCACACCTTGCTGACTCTACCTGCGCCCATCGCGCCGCTCGCTGCCGCGAAGAAGGCGCGCAAGCAACTCGACCTCGCCACGCTGCTCAAGCTTTACCTCGCCGTTCCCTCGGCGCCTTGCCGCGTCGTCGAAAGCGCCGGTGGCGTCGCCGTACCCATTGACCCGAAGGGGAAGGATTGGTCGGACTTTGCCGCGGCCATCAAGCCCATGGCAGTCATCATCGTGGTGGAAGATCGCCTCGGTGCCATCAACCAGGCCCGTCTCGCCATCGCCTACCTGCGTCGCCGTTACGACGGCCCGATGGGCGTGTGGCTAAACGCGATTAAGAAACCGACGCCCGCAGTGGCGGCGGCTAATCGCGCCGGCCTCGCCGATGCATGGATTCCGCTCTACGGAGAGTCTGGTCCGGGCAAGAAGCCGCCGCGTTTCCATTTCCTGCCGCGATGAACGTGGCTTTACTCCAGCGTTTGCGTAAGTCTTTAGGCGAACGCCAGGGGTCCTCGCTCCGTCGGAAACTCGTCGCACGTGCGGCGGACGATTCGCGCATCAACCTCGCCGATAATGATTACCTTGGCCTCGCGCGCGACCCGGTCGTCGTCGAAGCAGGTATCAACGCGCTCCGCACTTGGGGCGCGTCGTCCTCGGCATCGCCGCTCGTGACGGGCTACACGCAGTTACACCAGCAACTCGAACAAACCTTAGCGGCGTGGCAGGGCTATGCGCACGGCTTGGTCTTGAATACCGGCTTCGCGGCGAATGCGGCCGTCCTTGGTGGCTTGCCGAAGGCGGGCGACGTCGTTCTTGCGGACCGCTTGGTGCACGCGAGCATGCTGGAAGGCATCATGGCCTCGGGCGCCCGTCTACGTCGCTTCCCGCACAATGACCTCGATGCCCTCGAGCTCATGCTCCACGAGGAGCCCGCCCTCGCCGGCGTCATCTTCGTCGTCACCGAGAGCGTGTATTCCATGGACGGCGATGGCCCGGATCTCCGTCGCTTAGCATCCTTGCGTCAGCGCTTCGGCTTTTGCTGGGTGCTCGACGAAGCCCATGCCACCGGCTGGTATGGCGAGACGGGTTCCGGCATGCAGGAGCATCAAGGCGTCCTTGCCGCCGCGGACATCGTCGTCGGCACCTTGGGTAAGGGCCTTGGCTCGCAAGGCGCCTATGTGCTTTCGCACGCGTCGGAAGTCCGCGAGACCTTGGTTAACTTTGCAGGGGAGTTTATTTATTCTACTTACCTCGCGCCGGTGAATGCCGCGACTGCTTTGGCGGCTATCGGACGGGTCCGTGAACTGGTTGCGGAACGCCCCCGCCTGCAGGCGATGTCCGTCGAATGGCGCGATGCGCTCTGTGTTGCTGACTTCGCCGTCCCCGCGGGCGACTCACCGATTATCCCGCTCATCCTCGGTGATTCGGACGTCACGCTACGTTACGCCGAAACCCTCCGCTCCTCTGGGTTCATGGTCTCGGCCATTCGTCCGCCCACCGTGCCGGTCCGCACGGGCCGCATTCGGATTTCCCTGCGCCGTGGACTCGAGGCCTCCGCGCTCGCGTCCTTTCTCTCCGTCCTGAAAGGAATTTCCCGATGAAAATCGGCTGGATTGGCGGTTGGGGCATCTCGTTGGCGGAGATGGGCCCGCTGGCGGTTGCGCATGCGCCTGACGCCGAGCACGTCATTTTTCCGCCCGTGGTCGGCGCCGCCGAGAACCTCGTCGGTTGTGACGCCATCATCGGCTGGTCGCTCGGTGCGCATCTCCTGCTTGAAGCCGCCGCGCGCGGCGTGCAGTTGCCGACGAAGGCCCTGCTCATCGCCCCGTTTACCTCTTTCTGTTCCGAGCACGGCAAGTGTGGCCGCGTCAGCGAGACGCAGGTCCGCTGGCTCAAGCGCTGGTTGGAAAAGGAACCCTTGGCGGCGTTGGCGGATTTCCGGACCCGTGCGGGTTTGGCTCCGGCCGCCAGCGCAGAACTGCCGTATGAGCTCGAGCACCTCTCGGCTGGCTTGGACATCTTAGCTGAACCGGCGGGCATCTCACTCGTTACCTTCGGACGCCAGGGCTTACCCCAGGGTTGGGAAGCGTATGTCGGCGCGGAGGACAAGCTCCTGAATCCGGAAGGCGTGACGCAAGCCATCGTCGGTGCGCAGATTGTCGACGAAGCCGGCCACGCCCTCATCGACTTCCTTGGAAGCCCGACCATCTAATGCGTTTCGACGAACGAGCCGGCAGTTACGAGGAGCACGCCGCTCCGCAGCGTCGCTTTGCGGAAGCCTTGGCCGCTTTCGCTCCCTTCCATCGCGGTACGCAGGTGACCGAGCTCGGTGCCGGGACGGGCTTTCTCACGAACGCTTTGCTCGCCCAGGGCGTTTCCGTGGAAGCCACGGACGCCTCGCCGGCGATGCTGGAGCTTGGCCAAGCTGCTGCGCCCACCGCGGTGTGGAAACAGCGGGAAGGCTTCGGCCCGCAGCCGAAGGCCAAGGCCATCGCCTCTTCGGGCTTACTTCATTGGTCCGCTGACCCCGTGCTAGTGCTGAAGCATTGGCGTGACGCCTTACCGAAGTCAGGCCGACTCCTCTTAGGCGTCCCGTGCGACCCGTGTCTCTGCGAACTCCGTGACCTCACGGGCGAAGGCCCGATTCGTTGGCGCGATGAAGCCCAGTGGCTGCAGGTTTTGGACCATGCCGGCTTTGATATCCGGGCGCACGGCGTCCTCGAGTCCACGGAAACCTATCCCTCGGCGATCGACCTCATGCGCGCCTTGCACGGCAGCGGCGTCACGGGTTCACCCCGTTTAAGCCCGGGCGAACTCCGTAACCTCATCCGTGATTACGACCGACTCTTTCGCAAGGGCGACGCCGTCGTCGCCACCTGGGCGTGGCTCTTAGTGGATGCGGTGGCGAGGTAGGGGCGTGGCTTCGCCGCGTCCTCCTCGCTGCCGGCTAGGTTGGCACGCAGTGCCAACCCTACCAGATACGGGAAAGGCAAAGGGGGACCGGGGAGCGGGAAGTTGGCACCTGTTCTGGCCCTGCCTGTTTTGCACTTTTCCACCTTTGCACCTTTGCACAGGGGCAATTTGCCGCTTCCTCGCCTACTCCTTCAGTTGCGCGATGAGCTTAAGGGTCTCGAGCGGGGTCTCGTGCGTGGAGGCCGCGCCGTGCAGTCCGGGTGGGAGCAACTCGATGGCTTGCTGCTGGAAATCCGCGATGAGTTCTTGGACTTCCTGCAGCGCGGCCGCGACCTGATCGGCGTCGACCCAGACGTCGTAGAGTTTTAAGGTGGAGCCGGGCTGTTCGCCGTCGACCGCACCTTCCCCGATGGCATAACCGCAGTCTTCCAGTTCGTCCCAGAGGCCAGCGTCGGTCTCGAAGTCGTCCTCGAGGCTGTAGGTACGGATACCCGTCAGCCACATATCGAGCTCCTTGAAGAGCTTTTCGTGCGTGGCATGAATCTCGGAGAAGGTGAAATCCAAGCCGACAGCCACGAGCTGCTGGCCTTCGAGGATATCGCCCAACTGGGGGCCTTCAGGATTGGCGTCTGCGCTCATGTCGGGAAGCGTGCGAAGCTCCGCCCGAAAGGCGATACCGAAGAACCGCTTACTCTGCCGCCGCTTGTCCGGCTAGCCAGCCCGTCGTCCAGGCGTTCTGGAAGTTGAAGCCGCCCGTCACGCCGTCGACATCGAGTACTTCGCCCGCAAAATAGAGTCCCGGGCAGAGGCGGCTTTCCATGGTCTTAAAATCTACCTCGGCCAGCTTCACGCCACCGCAGGTGACGAACTCGTCCTTGAAGAGGCTCTTGCCATCGACCTCGAAGGTGGCCGCGGTCAACTGCGTGGCCAACGCCTGCAGCGCGGGATTGCTGACGTGCGCCCACGGCGTGGTGGCGGCGATGTCCGCGGCCGCAACGAAACGTTCCCAGAGGCGTTGCGGCATCGCAACGGGACTAAAGGTGGTGATTTGTTTACGGGCGTTTTGCTCGCGGACGGTGCTGAGTTCCTTGAGCAGCGTCTCGCGGGTGTGCGGAGGGACCCAGTTGACTTGGATGGGGAACTGGTAGCCGGCTTCGGCGAAGCCACGCGCGCCCCAAGCCGAAAGCTTGAGGATCGCCGGGCCGCTGAGGCCCCAGTGGGTCACGAGAATCGGTCCGTCGGTCTTGAGCTTCGTGCCGGGAGCGGTGACCACGACGTGCTCCACGGAGACGCCCGAAAGGTCGGCGAGGCGTGGGTCCTTGATGTGGAAGGTGAAGAGCGAGGGGACCGGTGCGATGACGGAGTGCCCAAAGGCTTCCGCGATAGCCAAGCCGCCGGAGGCTTTGTTGCCCCCGGTCGCAATAATCAGCTTCTCCGCAAGGTGGGTGGTGCCGTCGCCGAGGTGGATCGTGAACCCGTCGTCGGTCCGCTCGACTTTCTTGACCGCGGTCTGGACGCGGATGCGCACGAAGGAACGATTGGCCGCCGCCTGGAGGCAGTCGACGATCGTGCCCGAGTCATCCGTCACTGGGAACATACGGCCATCCTCTTCGGTCTTCGTACCGACCCCGCGTTCGGCGAACCAGGCGATGGTGTCCCGCGGTTGGAAGCGATGGAAGGCCCCGAGGAGCTCGCGACCGCCCCGCGGGTATTTCTTCACGAGCTCCGCAGGCTCAAAGCAGCTGTGGGTCACGTTACAACGCCCGCCCCCAGAGACACGGACCTTGGCTAGCAGGTGCGGCGTGGCCTCGAAGAGCGTCACGACCCCGCGACGGCCCAACTTCTCCGCACAGGCGATCGCGGCGAAGAAGCCGGCGGCTCCACCGCCGACGACGGCGACTGGGCACGGCGTGGACATGCCGCCAAGTTGGCGGTGCCCGTCGTGCTTGGCAAGGCAGGGAGGTGGGCTTTATTCGTCGCGGACCGCCGCACAGACGAGCTCAAGGATGCGCGGGATGCTGTAGCCTTCGTAGGCGCCGTTCTTCGGAGGGGCGATATACTCGCCGCGCACGCCATGCTTGTCCGCCGGCTGCGGCAGGCGGGTCAGGTCCGGGTTCCACTGCCCGTCAGATCCGCCGAGCTTATACACGACGAGGTCGAGCGAAGGCACAACATAGAGGCAGAAGCCACCGGCCCCGGTCTTGTAGTAAGCGTCGCGCGGGGCGCCGACAATCTGTCCGGCGGCATTATGCTCGAACTGTAAGCTAAACGGGAAGTGCGGGTTGTAGGGCGAGGGCGTGCGGCAGAGGCGGAGGTATTCCGCAGGCACGAGTTGGCGGGAGCCCCAGCGGCCATCGCGGGCCAAGCAGTAACCAAAGCGGACGGCATCGGTCGCGTGCAGGGCGATGGAGCCGGCACCGTTGGCGTGGGTCATCGTGACCTCGCCGCGATAGAGGCAATAGCCCCACGCGCCCCAGCCCATGGGACGAGCAAACTTCTCCTCGATGTACGCGGGAAGTTCTTGGCCGGTCACGCGGCGTAGCACCATCGAGGCGATGTGCGGCGCGGGGGACGAGTAGGAGTAGCCTTCGCCGGGGGCGCCCCACAGCGGTGCGCGTAAGGATGAACCATCGACGTCACGGATGTCTTGGCCTTTCGAGGGCTTGAGTGGGCGCGTCTCACCGCGCACGACCGCGGAGGGCGTCCCGCCTTCGCCGTTGTGACCAGAGGTCATGCAAAGCAGATGGCCGAGTCGGATGTCAGCCTCGCG
>CAIXHF010000095.1 GCA_903919185.1 uncultured Opitutia bacterium
CGGAGGCTTCGACGAGCAGGCGGTTGGCGTCGGACATCTCGCAGAGCGGGAGGCGGACTTCGCCGGACTGGATCAGGCCGGAGCGCTGCATGACGTGCTTCAAGGGCACCGGATTGGGCTCAATGAAGAGGGTCTTGAAGATTTCAGCCAGCTTCGCTTGCAGGACCTTTGCTTCGGCGAAGTTCTTCTGGCGCACGAGGGCGGCCAACTGAGCCACGGGACCGGGCAGCCAGTTGGAGGCGACGGAGATGATGCCTTGGCCACCGACTTCGCCAAACGCCACGGTGAGGGAGTCGTCGCCGCTGAGGACGAGGAATTCTGGGTCCAGCTCGCGGACGAGGCGGGCGGCCTTGTCGACCTGACCACCGGCTTCCTTGATGCCGATAATATTACGGTGCTTCTGACGTAGGCGGACGACGGTCTCGACGGTGATCTCGATGCCGCAACGGCCCGGGATCGAGTAGAGCATAATCGGCTTGGCGGTGCATTCCGCGAGGAGCGAGAAGTGACGATACAGGCCTTCTTGGCTAGGCTTGTTGTAATACGGAGCGACGAGCAGAAAGGCGTCGGCGCCGGCTTCGTCTGCACGCTTGGTCAGGTCGAGGGCTTCCGTGGTCGCGTTGGAACCTGTGCCAGCCATGACCGGGACGCGGCCAGCGGCGTATTCCACGGTCTTCTCGATGACGGCGATGTGCTCATCGTAGTCGAGGGTGGGGGACTCGCCGGTCGTGCCAACGGAGATCAGCCCGTCGATACCTTCCTTGATTTGGAAATCCACTAACTTTCGCAGGTCAGCCCAAGCCACCTGGCCGTTCAAGAACGGGGTGACGAGGGCGGTGTGGGCGCCCGCGTAGGCCTGAGGGCCGAACGGGCGTCCAGGACGCGAAGGGGTGGAACCGGGAGTGGACATTGCGACGAGTGCTGACCGAGGAAACAACCCGCACCGCCCGCAGGTGACAAACTCAAAAACCCACCTCGCCAGCCGAAAGCCCGCTTACGGGGCGGTTCCGACGAGGATGCGGCTATTTTCGCTGTCGGTGACGTAGAGCCGACCGTCTGGACCGATGCGCGCGCCATGTGGGCGCTTGAGCTGCGTGCTGGCCCAGTCGGGGGCGATTTTGGCCCCGGCCTTGCCGAGCGTGCCGACGACGGTTTCGAGGGTTTGCTTGGTCGGGTCGTAGGCGCGGATGGCGTGGTTTTCAGTGTCGAGGATTAGCACGCGTCCTTTAGCATCCATACAAATATACTTGGGGCCATTGAGTTGAGCTTCCGCGGCGGGGCCGTTGTCGCCTGCGTTACCTTTTTTGCCGGCGATGTTCACCACGGTCTTCAACTTACCATCTTTGAGTGCGACGAGCGAATTGCCTTCACGTTGCACGATATAAACAGTGCCATCCTTGGCGACGCACGTGGCGCGTGGGCCATTGAGCGGAGCGGTCAGCGCCGGCGATCCAGCGTCAGCAATGCCGCGCTTGCCGTTGCCCGCGATGGTCTCGATACGGTTTGTAGCGAGGTCGATGCGGCGGACACGCGAGTTGCCGAGGTCGGCAATCACCATCGCTTTGCCATCGGGGGATAGCGAACAGCAGAAGGGGCTGTTGAACTTGGCCTGCGTGGCGGGTCCGCCATCGCCTGCAAAGCCAGCCTCGCCCGTGCCTGCGAAGGCGGTCACGGCGTGGGTCTTGGGGTCGATCCGGACGATGCGGTTCTGGAAAGTGTCTGCGACGTAGATGGAGCCATCGGGGGCGACCGCGATGTCATGGAGGCCGTTAAAGACTGCCGGGGAGAGGTCTTTGGCTTTGGCCGGAGCCGGCGGCTGCGAGCCCTTGGGGCCACTATTCCAGCGCACGCCCGCGATGGTGTGGATCTTACCGTCGAGGACTTCAAAGACCTGGTTGGCGGGTGTGAACTCGACGCCGTAGAGTTTTCCTTGAGCATCGAAGTCGACACTGAAGGGCTCACCGAGCTTGTCGGCGCCGGTGGCGGGTAGGACATCTACCGCAGTCAACGGCAGGGCGGCGAGGCAGAGTAGGGAAAGTAGGGCGGAGCGAGGGCGCATGAGAATAGTGATAAAAGTCCTTCGCGGGCTGTCCAGCGTGCACCGCGCGGAATTATGGTTCGACCCCTCGCTGACCCCGGGCTTACCTTGGTACCCACCGCCATGGCCGACCTACCAAAGATCTTCGAGGACCTCCTCGCCCTCGCCGTCGAGAATAGCGCAAGCGATGTGCACCTTAAAGCCGGCCGTCCAGCCTTGATGCGCGTCGCCGGTCAGCTGGTGGAGGCCGAGATGGCCCCATTGACCGCCGAGCTGTTACATGCGTTCGTCGATGCGACTCTACCGACCCGTTTCCGTGAACGTTGGACGCACGATAGTCAGGTCGATTACTCCTTTGACCGCATAGCCCAAGGTAAAGGGCGCTTCCGCGTGAACGCCTTCCTGCAACGCAATCAGCCGGCTGCCGTGTTAAGGTTAGTCAAGGTCAAGCCCCCGCAGTTTGCCGAACTCAACCTCGACGAAAAAACTATGCTCCAGGCCCTTGAGCTCATGGAAGGGCTCGTGCTGGTCTGCGGTCCAACCGGTTCCGGCAAGAGCTCGACCATCGCCGCCATGCTCCGCCATGTAAACGAAAACTCGGCCCTGCACGTTATCACTCTCGAGGACCCGGTGGAGTATGTCTACGCGGACGAGCGGAGCTCCTTTAGCCAACGTGAAATCGGTATCGACGTGGAGTCATTCCCGATGGGACTACGCGCGGCTTTGCGACAAGATCCGGACGTGATCCTCGTTGGTGAAATGCGCGATAAGGAGACCTTTGAAACGGCCCTCCATGCCGCGGAAACGGGACACCTCGTTCTTTCGACCTTACACGCTGGCTCTGCCCAGCAAGCCGTCCAGCGTCTCTTTGAATTCTTCCCGGCCGAACAACTTTCCTTGGCGCGCCGCTCTATCGCGGCCTCCCTCAAAGCGGTTCTTGTGCAGACGCTCGTACCGCGCCTCGACGGCCAGGGTGTGCTGCCTGTCATGGAGGTCTTCATCGTTGACGGTTTGGCCAAGCGCCTCCTCGCTGACGGCCAATTTGAACGCGTGCCCGAGCTCGTCGAAGGGGGCACCGATATCGGGTCACGTCCGATTAACCAAGACTTAGTGCGCTTGGTTCGTGCGGGTAAGGTCAGCAAGGCCGCTGGCCTCGCTGCTTCGCCTAACCCGAAGGCTTTCGAGATGAACCTGTCTGGTATTTCGATTCAATCCGGCCGGATCATCCAGTGAGCGCTCCGCTGACGCTCGCACTGCGCGAACTCGGCGGCGAAGGACCGCCCTTGGTTGTGCTCCACGGACTCCTCGGCTCATCACGGAATTGGCAGTCCGCTGGCGTGGCCTTGGCCGAACGTGGCTACCGCATCCTCGCGCCTGACCTCCGTAACCACGGCTCGTCGCCCTGGGGCGATGATTGTAGTTACGCGGCGTTGGCCGGCGATATCGTGGCGCTACTCGAGAAGCTCGCCTTGGGTCCCGTACACCTGATGGGACATAGCATGGGCGGCAAGACCGCCATGCGGCTGGTGCTGGACCGCCCGGACCTTGTTTCGCACCTGACCATCGTCGACATCGCTCCGCGTACTTATAGCGACCGTGTGCGGGTGGAGTTCTCGGCGATGAATGCTTTAGACCTCACGGTAATCAAGACGCGTAAGGATGCCGATGCGCTCCTGACTCCGCTGGTCGCTGATTGGGGGATGCGCCAGTTTATCCTGACTAATCTGGCCCAAGACCCTGAAGGCCGTTGGGGCTGGACCGTGAACCGCGAGGCCTTGACCGCCGCGATTCCCGAAATCCTCGGTAATCCCATCGGACCCGATGAAACGTGGTCCGGTCCGACGCGTTTTATCCGCGGCGGGAAGTCAGGCTACGTGCGGGACGAAGACCTGCCGATGATCCGTGCGCATTTCCCGCAGGTGGATTTTATAACTTTACCGGAGAGCGGGCATAACCCGCACTTTGATGCCAAGGGCGGCTTCGTCGATGCCGTCTGCGGCTGATCAGGGCATTACCTTCCGCACCACCCAACGGGCTAAGTATCCAGCGAGTAGGGTGCAGGTGCTATAAAAGAATATATTCCATAGGGTCCTAGGCCAGCTTCCCC
>CAIXHF010000096.1 GCA_903919185.1 uncultured Opitutia bacterium
CGATTCATTCGATCCAGAATCGCATTCACGGCGTCCATCCGGTTGATGACACCATTATGGCGCCAGACAATCTCGCCGCCCGGGGCGACCAAGATGGTGTGCGGGATGGGGCCAGGCATATCCTTATCGAGCGAAGCGATCAGCTCGTCGTTACTGCCAGTAAAGAGGTAGCTGTTCGTGGTGCGCCCTTCTTTCTTCACGGTATTCTCAACCTTCTTGCTCATGCCCGCGGCCTGCTTGAAAAGGAAGGCCTCGGCCTTGGCTTTATCCGCCGGCTTATCGAGGCTGACGGAGACTAATTCGAAATCACGCATATCGAACTGACGGGAAATCTCCACGAGGTCAGGGAACTCCTGCACGCAGGGGGCGCACCAGGTGGCCCAGACGTTGATGAGGCGGTACTTGTTAGAGGTGTTGGTGCGGAGCTTAGCGAGGCCGGCGGCATCAATGGATTCAACGGTGACCAGGGTCTTGGCCCAACCTTCGTGCTTGGCGTCATGGCCCGCCTTCTTTTCGCGCCACTTGGTCGAGCAGCCCATGGGCTTCGTGAGTTCGATGGCGACCGGCGTGCCCGCGAGGATTGAATCGACGGCGTTCTGGGCGTCTTTGGACTTCACCGTGGAGTCGTCGTAGAAGCGGGAGTCATCGAAGCGTCCCTGGTAGCGGAGCTTCATGTTGGCGTCGAAGATGAAAACGTGCGGGGTGGCCAAGCAGCCATAAGCGCGGGCGATGAGCTGCTTGTCACCGTCATACAAGTAATCAAAGGTCCACTTATTCTTTTCGGCGTAAGGCTTCATCTCGGCAAAGGAGTCGCCAAACTCACCATAGCCGAGTTCGTCTTTGCTGAGGCCGTCCGGATGGTTTGGGTTGATCGCGACGAGCTTCACGCCCTTGGCTTTGTATTCATCGTAAAACTTCTGGAGGCGTTTCTCGATGCTGTGCGAGGTCGGGCAGTGATTCGACGTGAAGAGTACGACGAGGGCCTTACCGCCGGTATACTCGGAAAGTTTATGGTTCTTACCGTCAGTACCCGGGAGATCGAAATCCGGGGCGGCGTCGCCGACCTTCAGCGTCTTGATGTCCGGCGGGTTACCGTTGACGAGACCGGGGCCATCCGCGGCGGAGACGGAAAGGACGGCGGCAAGGGCGGCCAGGAGGGTAAGCAGGCGTTTCATGGGGATAGGCGCAGTCTCACCTATCCGGCAGAGCCTTCCAGCCGAAAATGCCTACCGGAGGCGGTCAGACCATGGCCCGAGGGGGGCCGCCGCCTCTGGCTGCCCCGTAGGCACCACGAACAGCGTCCCCTGCTCCACCGCAAAGAACGCCACCTGCAGGAAATGGTCAGCAAGTTCATCCGCGGACTCCTTCGACATATCCACCGCCCATGAAGGCTCCTGGTGGACCAGGTCGGGCGAAGCCCCCGTCACGCGATGGTGACGCAGGCCAACGCGCTCTAAAGCCTGCCGCAAGGCCTCGTCCGCCGCCTGATTGCGCTCAAGGGGCCAAGTCTCGCCAGTCGTCGCCCACGCATTGATGATGACGAACGTA
>CAIXHF010000097.1 GCA_903919185.1 uncultured Opitutia bacterium
CCAGATTAGGCGATGACGACGCTGTTCGCTCACGACGCAGAGTCGCTGGGCGACCGCGGACAGTCAAGACGCAGGCGTGTCATTTCCCCGCGGGGGGAGGTACCAGACTCTTTAAGCGCCAAGTCCCATAGGGCTTCCGAGCCGTCGGACCGGCCAACCGCTCCAAGGACACTAAAGTAGCCTTGCGGAAATGGATACCCTCCGCCCCATCACGCAAGCCCAACAGCAACCCAACCAATGACGCCAAATGCGGGTTATGTCCGACTAAGAAGCGCGCCGTCCGCGACCGCGCCAACTGCACTGCCGTCACCCGTGCATCGGCCTCTGGCTCCAAGCCGGCCAATACCTGCAACGGCTGGCGCACCTTCGCGGCTGACTGAACTAGTTGGGCCGTCTCCACCGAGCGGCGCAGGGGACTGTGCTCGATGGCCCGCACTAACGGCCAGACCTCCAAGCCCAGACCACGACCAACGCGGGCGGATTGCCGCCGACCCTTCGCCGAGAGCAGGCGCCCCTCATCCGGCTCGCCTGGCACCGCATCGGCATGTCGCAAGAGGAAGACGATCATCGTGTGGCGACGCTAGCGGCCCTAAAATATTATGCAATTGGTCTTGCCGAAAAACCAGACTCACCGACGAATGCTGACGTGCGCCGGCTGATTCTCGCCACCCTTTACCTTGGACTATTGACGAGGACGAGCGTCGCCGCGGTTTCTGAGGTCGGAGCCACCTATAACGGTACCATCTGCGTGGATGCCGCCACGGGGGCGGTCCTCTCCGAAAACAAGGCCGACTGGCCTGGCCACCCCGCCAGCGTCACCAAGCTAATGACGATGCTCCTAGTCCTCGAGGACATCCAAGCAGGCAAGACCTCGCTCTCCGCCCCGATTACCATCACGAAGGCATCGGTCGGCACGGGCGGCTCGATGGTCTGGCTCGCCGCCGGCGAGACCTTCACCGCCGAGGCCCTGCTCTATGCCCTCATGCTGCAGTCGGCGAACGACGCCGCCGTCGCGCTGGCGATTAACCGCGCCGGCACTGTCCCTGCTTTCGTCACGCGTATGAATACGCGGGCCGCTGAACTCGGGATGACCCGGACCAGCTTTGTCACTCCCAACGGGCTCACCTACGGGAGCGGACCGCACGACACCACCAGCGCCCGGGACCTCGCCCGGTTGAGCGTCGTGCTCTGCAAGATGCCCGCCGCGCTGAAGTTCACCTCCGCCAAGACTTACACCTTCCGGCCGGGGCCCAAGGCGGTGAACTTGGTGAACCATAACCGCCTCTTGAGTTCCTTCAAAGGATGCGACGGGCTCAAGACCGGCTGGACCGTGGCGGCCGACGCCTCGATGATTACGACCGCACGCGAAGGCGAAGCCCGAGTCATCGCCGTAGTCCTTGGTTGCGACAGCCCCCAAGGGGCGAAGGCCGCCCAGCGCGTCCGGGATCAGATGGCGGCCCGGCTCATGGCCCAAGGGCTCGCTCGCCTCGCCTTATTGGAGGTAGAAAAAGCCAAGCTCCATGCCCTCTCCGCCCGGACCGCCCCGGTGGCAGCCGCCCCTAAGTCGGCACAAAAAGGCTCAAAACTGGCCGAAGAACCGGGCTTTTTCGACTGGCTAGGCGGTTTATTTAGCTTTTAACCCCTGTCTGCAGGGGGGTGGAAGAAAGTAGTGAACATTTGTTCATTTTACTTGCAAGGGCCTCCCAAGCGGGCAGTTTGGCGTTCTCACCCACCTCACGCCCATGTCCATCTCCAAGACCGACGCCACAGCCAAAGAAAAGGCGGCCACG
>CAIXHF010000098.1 GCA_903919185.1 uncultured Opitutia bacterium
CCCCACTTGGCGCAGATGGTGTCAAAGACGTCGGCCTTACCGTCGCCATCGGTGTCGGTCAGACGCGTGTGCTCGGGGCGCTGGGTAAGATAGAGTGAGCCACCCTTGTAGAACATACCCAGGGGCTCATGGAGATTGGAAGCGAACTTGGTCCACTTGACCTTGGTGACGTCGGCCTCGTAAGCACCTTCGCAGATCCAGACGTCGCCACGGCGGGTGGCGATGGCGACCTTCTTGCCGGGCAGCAAGGCGATCGAGGAGACCTCAACGACCTCGCCGGGCGGGGTCGGGATCTGGACGCGTTCGTAATACTTGTCCTGGAGCGCCATGGCTTCTGGACCAGCCGCCGCCTTTTTGCTGGCCGCCGGCTTAGCATCGGCCGCTTTCTTCTTCGCCTGCGCTTCCGCGAACGGAGCGAGGGCAAGTAAGGCCAAGAGTGTGAGGGTGAACTTTTTCATATTAAAGATAGGTCTGGGGGATTAGCGGAAGGAGTAACCCAGCACGGCGGATTCGCCGGGCTTGAGCGTAAGCACGAGGTCTGGACCGGCGGCCGCGGGAGCGACGCCCGAAAGCGAGCGAACGACCAAGCGCGGGCCGACTTCGAAGGCGCCGGCGTTAGCCTGCACCGTGAGCCCGCGCGAGAGGACGATGGTCACGGGCTTGTTGCCAGCCGCCACCAGTTTACGGGCGAGACCAGCCGAGCCGCGCGTATCCGCAGGCGTCCATGCATCCGTGAAGCTGAAGCCTTCGCCGGCGACCTTGAAGGTCGGGTTACCGTTCTTATCGAGTTGGTAGCCCTTGAATTCAGCAGGCTCGTTGACGACCTTGAAGCTAGTGCCCTTACCGCCGTCCTTATTCACCTGGTAGGAGACAATCGCGCCACTCGGGGCGGCGGGGCCCACTACGGCCACGCCATCGGAGACCTTCACCACGCCGTCACCGGCCGGCGGCGCATTGCCTTGGCCGCGGTCGACCCAATGATAGGAAGCATCCATGAACTTGCCGGTCCACAGCAGTTCGACGGCACAATTGTCCGCGCTGTAAGTGAGGTTGGTGGCGTTCGGGAAACCGAAGCCGATAGCGCGCGGGGTCGTGCCACCAATGAAATTACGGTAGCTGGCGGTGTAGCCGTCCTTAGCTTCGACTGGGATGGGGGCACGCTTGGACGCGGCCTTGGCGGCACCCCCGAGCTTGGTGTCGGAGAGCCACTTGTAATCCTTATCCTTCGGACCTTTATAACCGAGGATGATGACCTCTTGACCAGCGACCTCGACGTACTCGAGGCGGAACGGCACGGCACCCTTCTTGAGTAAAACCGAGACTTCCTTGCGACGATCGCCGACCGGGCCGATGCCCTTGATCTCAGCGACGCGCTCGCCGTTAACATAGAGGGCACCGTAATCATCGCAGTCGAAGACGAAGGTGTACTTGCCGTCTTCGGGGGCCTGGAACTGGGCGGTCCAAACCATCGCGAAGGCATCCTTCAAGCCGGACTGTGCGGGGCTGATGATGCCCGTGTTTTCGTCTTCAATCTGCGCGGGCTTCAGCTTGGAGAAATCAGGCATCTCCTTCCACTCACCCTTGTACATCGTACCGACAAGGTTCAGCAGCGCGGTCTTGGGCGGTGGGAACGGGTGATCCTTCAGGAGTTCGGCCGCGGTCCAAGGGGTGGTACGGGTCGCGGTCGCAGCACGGACCGACTTGACGAGCTCCGCCGTGACGGCACCGGCATTGCCAGCAAAGGTCTTGCGCACGTAGGTTAGGGCGGCGGCGATCTTCTCGTCGCTCAACACGGCACCCTGCGGAGGCATTTCGATGTTGTAGGCTTTACCCGCTACTTCCACGGGACCAGTTAAACCGTTGAGGACGATCTTGATCGAACGCTCAGCCGGGCCTTTGGGCCAATCGCTGCCGACTAAGGGGGGCAGACCGTTGAGGCCTTTGCCATCAGGACCGTGGCAGGCCACGCAAAGCGTGTTGTAAACTTGAGCACCGTCTTCGGCACCAAAGGACACAGTAGTGGTGGCCACGAGGGCCAGGAGCGCGGGGAATCGCATGGGGATTAGGACAGTCATATTAATTGATAGTTCCGAGCAAACGAAAAAGGCCACGGAACGGGTCCGTGGCCTTCAAAAACCTTCAAATCGGCTACTTAGCGGGAGCGATACTGACCGCGAGGGTCATAAATCCACCAAGCGTCAAAGGGATTGGAGAGCGCGGGCAGTTCGAAGTAGGTGTGGCCCTTGTCGTCGGTCTTCTGGACCACGCCCGCGGCGTCCGCCTGGGCGGTACGTGGCGTCGGCATGGCGACGACCGTCGGGGCCGGGGGCAGGAGGTCGAGGATGGCCGTCTCTTCGATGCGTTCGACGATGTTATCGACCCACTTCAGTTCCTTGGCCTTCTCGCCAAATGCCTGCCAGTCGCCCGACGAATCGTTGGCATACATCTGCTTCACGAACTCCGGTAAGGTGAGGCCCATCTTCTTCGCCACTGGGGTACCGAGGCGCTCGAACCAGCGGTTGGTGAATTCAACCTGCTCCTTCAGCACAGTCATATTACCGCGGGCCGAGTTGGAAACCTGGTGGTGCAGGATGATGGTATTGGGGTAGCAATAGGAACGCTCGGCGAGCGTTGCAATTACCGCGGTCATCGAAGCAGCGAAGCCCTTCACGACGACGTAGACGGGCGCCTTCGAAGCGGCCATGGCCTTCTGAATTTGGTAACCCGCCGCGACGGAGCCACCGGGGCTGTTGTCGACGACGATGAAGATTGGGAATTCCGAGGACTGGTTGTTGTAGAAGTTGATGCGCTGGCTGACGTAGTCGGCCAAGCCTTCCGTGACTGCACCATTAAAGGCGATGCGGCGGTCGCTGATTACCAGCGTGCCATCGACCAAGGGCTCCTTGAGGTATTTCGGCTTAGCCTTCGTGGCCACCTTGCGGGCTTCTTCTTCCTTCTGGAAGCGGGCGAGCTCGTTGCTGAGGCGGGAAATCGTATTAGCGGCTTCGAGCTGGAGCTGCTTGGCTTCGGCTTCGAGTTCGCGGATCTTGTTGTTGCGCTCGGAGAGGCGAGCGGTCGAGCGGGCGGCCTCCAAGGCAGCCTGACGTTCCAGCTTGGCGCGTTCGTCTTCCAAGGCAGCGGCTTCAGCCGAGGCCTTAGCCAAGCGGAGGGCGCGTTCGGCGGAAAGCTTGGAGGTCTCGGCGTTCAGGGGAGCGAGCTCTTCGGTGCGCTTGGCTTCAGCCAGGGCGACCTCGGCGTCGATGCGGGCCTTCTCGGTGCGCATGCGGTCGGCCTCCTTCATGGCGGCCTTCTGCTCGGGCGAGATTTCTTCGCGGTTGATACCGGGACCAGGCGCAACGGTCGTGGCACCAGGCTGAGCGGTCGGCAGGCCGCCCGTGGCCGGAGCGGCGGGCGTGGCACCAGTCGCAGGGACCGCCGGGGCGCCCGCGGGCGGGGCGTTGGCCGGGACGACAACGACACGGCGGGCGGTCTGCTGCGCGAGCACCGGAGCGGTGACCAAGGCGGCCAGCGCGAGGAGACGGAAGGTGGAGGTGAGGTTCATATAGTGAGAATAGGATTTTTGTTATTAATAAAAGAAATTAGCGGATAACGTATTCGATGGTCGGGTCGTACATCCACCAGAGGTCGCACGGACCAGCCGGGGCAATCTCCTGACGCACACGGCCCGTCGCCGCATCGGTGTCACCGAAACCGGTTAAGGGTAAGGCGGCGGGAGCCGGCGCGGCGGCCGCGGAGGTAAAGCTGTCTTCGTTCATGCGCTCGACGACATCCGTCACCCACTTACGCTGACCCGCTTCGTCGCCATGGACCTTCCAGTCGCCCGTAACCGTGGCCTTGTACATGTCTTTGATGAAGTCATCGAGCGGGATGCCAATGCGGGCGGCGACCTTGGTGAAAATGCGTTCGCACCAGACTTTACTCCACTTGAGCTGCTCCTGCATCTGGGTCATGTTACCGCTAACACCCGTCGAAGCTTGGTGGTGAAGCACGATGGTCTGCGGGTAGACGAAGGAGCGCTTGGCCATCGTGGTGACGATCGCCGCCATCGAGGCGCAATAGCCCTTCACGACCACAAAAACAGGGGCCTTCGAAGTTTCCATGGCCTGCAAGATCATGTAGCCAGACATCACCGAACCACCCGGGGAACGGTCAATGACGATGAAGATTGGAGACTCGGAGTCCTGCGCGTTGAAGAAGGCAATGCGGTCGCACACCGAACGAGCGAGGGCATCGTTGACGACGCCATTAAAAGGGATGCGGCGGTCACTGATGTGCAGGACGCCAGCAATCAGCGGGTCCTTGGGGTAAGTCATCTTCGCCTGGCTGGCGACTTCGGAGGTCTTCTGCTGGAGGCGGGCAATGGCCGCTACCGACGAGACCTTGGCGTAATCCAGCGTGACCTGAGCGAGGGCGAGTTTGGCTTCGGATTCAAGTTCGGCGCGGGCGCGATCCTTATCGGCGGCAGCGGCGGAAGCGCGGGCATAAGCGACGGAGGACTCTAAACCTAAGCGGGCGCGTTCGGCTTCTTGGCCGGCAGCGGCGGCCTCGGCGCGGGCGGCGCGGACTTGGGCTTCGGCCTCCAGCTTGCGCATCTCCAAGCTGTCAGGGAGATTGGCCAAGCGACGCGTCGACGCGGCGAGGTCAAGGCGGGCCCGGATGACTTCGGCTTCGACCTCGGCCTTGATCGTCTCGGGAGACTTGCGGGTGGGCGACTGCTGCGCAGGGAGCGCGACAGTCAGAAACAAAAGGGTGAGGACCAGGCGGGGCATGGGAGGGGAAGGTTCTTTTTGTCAGATAAATGGTTCCCTTGAAGCCCTATTTTAGCAAATCTACTCACATGGAAGCCGATGACCCCATCCACCTGCACAACCGCCACACCGGTGGTGAAGAGATCGAGAAGGTCTATGGCGAGGCGTGGTTAAAGCGTATTTACGGCAATCCCCTCGGGCAATTGACGCTCCACGCCGCGGCAAAACGGTCGTTTGTCTCCAAATTCTATGGATGGACTGCCGACCGACCAAGCAGTGCCAAACGAGTGAAACCCTTCATTCGCGACTTCGGCTTGGATGTGAGCGAGTTCGCCGACCCGAATCCAGACTCCTATAAGACATTCAACGAATTCTTCTACCGGAAGCTCAAGCCCTCCGCACGCCCCGTCGACCCACGTCCAGAGATGGCGGTCTTGCCCGCTGATGGGCGTCACTTGGGATTCCAAGATGCGAGCGCGGTGAAAGGGATCTTCGCGAAAGGCCAAACCTTCGACATCCCTGCCCTCGTCGGCGACCGCGCCCTCGGCGAACGCTATCTTAAAGGCACGGTGGTCTGCTCCCGCCTCTGCCCGGTCGACTATCACCGCTTCCACTTCCCTGTCGCCGGCACACCCGGCGAAGCGGTGCTCACTAATGGTTGGCTTTATTCAGTCAACCCGATCGCCCTCCGCCGTAACGTTGCCTACCTCTGGGAAAATAAACGCCAACGCGTGACGCTCGATGCCGGCCCCTTCGGGCTCGTGACGATTGTCGCCATCGGTGCCACGAACGTCGGGACCATCATTGAAACCTATCGCCCCAGTGTACCCGCCGCGAAGGGTGACGAGAAAGGCTACTTCCGCTTTGGCGGTTCCTTCTTAGCGACGCTCTTTGAGCCAGGCCGCATCCGTCTTGAGGCTGACCTCATCCAAGCAGGCGAATCCGGCGTCGAACTCTACGCCAAAGTCGGGTCCCCGCTAGGTCGACTCGCCTAAGCCCTCGCAAAGCGCTTGCCAGCAGGGCCCAAGGTGCAAACCTTACCGACCACAGGTACGCTCGGGTGGTGGAATGGCAGACACACCAGATTTAGGTTCTGGCGCCGTAAGGTGTGCGGGTTCGACCCCCGCCCCGAGCACCCTGTGACCCCGCCAAGTTACTTCTTCGCCTTCGGCGCGCCAGTGGTCTCGGCCTTGAGCTGGGTGACGGTCACGGGCTCCGGCTTCACGCCAGTGAAGGTGGCCTGCTCGGCTTGGATGAGCTCGGTCGACACGATAGCACCCTGCGAGATGAGGAAGCGATACTTGAGCGAGAGGGTATCGCCCTTTTTGAGCGTGGCGTGCGGGTAAGCCCCAAAGCGCGCATAGTCGCGGTAGGCGGACCACTTGGTGCCACGGGGGTTGGTGGGGGAATCGATCTGCACGACGCCATAGCTCTTCTCGCCCAAGGTGTAGTTCATACCAACCCAAGGGTAATCGAGGTCCTTGTGCGGGAGTGGCTTCGCGACGGGAAAGAAGTACTCGGTCTTGGACGCATCGACTTCCTGCGGGGCACGGTAATGCACGCCACCATGCTCAGGGTCGGCCTCGAGTTGCAGGTCGCCCGCCTCGGCTTTAACCGTGGTCGAGAAGTCCACGCGCAGGAAACCCGGGGCAGCCATGGGGCTAAGTTCCATCGTGCGTTCTTCGGAGAGGATGAGCAGGCCTTTCTTATCGTTCCAGTTGATTAGCGAGACGAGCTTAGCACGGCCATTCGCGGCGGACTGTTCCTTGAAGGCCGTGTGGACCTGACGGCCCGAGCCCATCGACCAGAGGTCGAGCTTCTGCTGCTCGAAGCCAATCCGCAGCCAGCCAAAGAAGATGCCGCGATGGTGAGTGTAGGTGCCGCCCGGTCCCTTGGTGATCGCCTGGCCGGTGGTCGGGTCGACGATGCGAAGGTATGGCTTGTAGGTCTCGTTGGAACGGGCCGGAGTCGAGACGTCATTCGCGGTCAAGTAAGCGGCGACGGTCTTACCACCAATCTGCACCTCGACGGCGCCTTCAACGGGCTTGAGCGTCACTTCGGGTCCCGGCGGGGTCAGGGCAAATCCAGCGGCAGCGAGGAGGAGGCAAGCGATTGGGGCGAGGCGCATGACAGCAATTTGAACGCCCGAGCGACAGAGGGCAAGGCTAGGTCGGCACGCAGTGCCGACCTAGCCTCGATACCACTATCGCTCACTCCACAATCAATACGCCGCGCATGATCTGCGCGTGGCCAGGGAAGGTACAGAGGTACGGATAGCGACCAGGGACCTTCGGGGCGTCAAAGAAGACGGTGGTCTTCTTGCCCGCGTCGAGCAGTCGAGTGTGACAAAGGATGTCCGTGGTTTCGGGAACGTAATGGCGGAAATAAGCATCGGGCTCCGAGGCCATCTTCGCGGAAAGGAGCGTGACCGTCTCCAGCGCGTCGGGCTTCGTGAGCACCCAGTTGTGCGGCATGCTGTCCGGGTTGACGACCGTGAGCGCCACGCCCTTCCCTGCCTTCACGCGTAATTCTTTCTGGGCGAACTGCAACCCGGTCGCGGCCTCCAAGGTGATCTCTTGCGGGGGCGTGCCGCAGACTTCCGTTTCCCAACGGACGGGCCGCATCTGCGTCGAGCCTGCGGGCACAAGAGCGGCGTGTGCATGGGTAGCCTTTGGAATCGCGGTGTACCCAGGGAAGTCGGTAAACGGTGCCGCCAACGCGTGGGCGCTGAGGAAAACGTCCGTCGAGCGTTGCGTGGCGAGGCGCACGCTCAGGTGCACTTGATGGGCGATAGTGAGCTGCGGGATTTCCAAGAAGAGCGAGCGGCCATCAGCCAACACGTGTGCACTACGGACCGCCAAGGGGTCGTGCCCAACGACGCCAGGATGGGCGACGGAGAACTCCGGCGATCCGTAGGCCGCAGCATAACGATAGTTCCAACACTGAGCGAAATGGCCAGCGGCCTGACTAGCCACCGACGCGTCGAGCTTTTCGTTAAAGCGCAGGAGCACGCCGTTGTCGCGGACTTCATGTCCGACGAGGACGGGTGCGCCGCCGACGTGACGGACGCGCTGAAGGCAACCGTCGTCCGTGGTGTAGGTCTGCCAGCCAGCGATACCGCTGACATACAGATGCCCGTCCTTCGGATTGAACCGTCCTTGCTGTGCGCCCGAGAGGAAGTCAGCCGCGATGCGTTGCGCGGCACCTTGCCACTGTCCGGCGACGTTCTGGCGCGTGACGATCAGGGCTGCGCCCGCACCGAACGAGAGGTGCACCAGATTTCCCGTGCCACGCAAGGCCGGCCAAGCGGACTCCGAGAGGAAGACTTGTCCGGCGCTGGAATTATCTACGCCGCGCGGAAGGTAGATCAACGGAGCCTTCGGGGCGGCGCCGTTCTTCGGACCGCCGTAGCCAAAATGCACGCCGCGATCCTTCCCGACCTCGACCTGGACAATCGCCGATGCGGGCGTCCAATTGCCTTCTTGCAGGCTCGAAGTGAAAAACTGTCCATCGGCCGACATCCCGGTACCGTTCGGATTACGCAAGCCGGTCGAGAGCACTTCCACCCCCTGGCGACCGCTGAGGCGCAACATGCCTTGGTTACCTGAAGAGGTGTAGAAGTTACCACGGGCATCTGCCTCAAGGCCGATGACGTAATCATGGCCGCCGTTGGAGGTCGCATAGCCATTCGTCACGCTCTCATAGAAGTCCGCTTCATCGTCGCCATTGAGGTCATGCAAGCGCGTGACCTGATCGCGGCCTAGCACGTAGAGTCGGCCATCGATGATGCGCACGCCCAGGGGTTGGTGTAGGCCCGTCGCGAAACGTTTCCAGCGGACGTTCTTTAGGTCGGTGTCGAGCCCGCGCACGAGCCAGACCTCTCCGGTCATTGTGCAGACCGCCGCGGTGCCGTCGGCGAAGAAGTCCAAGCCGCTCAAGAACATGAGTGCTCCGTAAGGATTCTGAAACGGCACGCCGATGGTATCGGTGGCAAACGGCTTCCCCTGCCCGACTGCGCCCTTGGTCTCGATCCACTGCGGCCACTGTGCTGGCCCGCCCTTGGTGAGGGGCGCGAGCTTAGTCGTGTCCTGCGGTCCGCTCCAAGCCGTGGTAAGCACTGCTTTGCCGCCGCGAGTGTAACTAAAGATGGTCTGCGTGCCGTGACGGTAAAACCCGTGATAGACGGCATCCTTCGCTGGTTCACCGAGCGCTTGTTTGCGCACAACCGTCCCTAAGACGCGGCCGCCGTCGTTGAAGCCGTGGCGCATCTCGCCCAACTGCACGAAGCCACCCTTCCACTCCAGCGGGAACGATAAGGTTACGGGATCGAAGCACGCACTACGATCGCCTTCATGGACGGCCACCGCCTTGGGGATAGTGAGGCCTTCGCCACGGAAGACGCCACTGAACAGCGAGCCCTTATCCGCCAGCTCCCAGCGCTTATCGCGCCAAGTGACCTGGTCGTTCTGGTTGCCTTGGTGACCATAGCGCCCGGCGTCGAGTCCGGGATATTCCGGCAACAAGGCCGGCAACGGCTTCCCGCCGAAGGCCAAAGCCTGCTTGGCATAGAAGTCGTAGATCCGGTCGCGATTAACGTAGGCCTTCCAAAGACGCGTCTCGTCGGGATGCAACGGCGGCAACGTGTAACGGAAATCCGCGGGCGTGGGCGCAGCCGCGGCGGCCGCGGCCGACAACTGGTCATCGAAGTTCCAATTACCCAAAGTGTCTTGGTCGCGCTTCAGGCGCGGCATCGGTTGAGCGGACTTTTCTGGCGGTAGCTCACCCCGCGACAGGCGTACGTCATCGACGAGGCCATCACAACCGACGGTGCCATCTACCAGCCGACCGAAGGCCAACTTCTCTTCGGCCGCGGCGGGTCGGACCTTTTCCGCTGCGATGGGTTTATCTAAGACCAGTTCGCCGTCGATCCAGACGCGGACGCGCTCCTTGCCAATAGCGGCCACATAATCGTGCCACTTCCCATCGGTCATGACACGGCCGGTGGGGAATTCGCCGCCCCGTCCGGGGATGTATAAGCCAAAGGCCCCCGTCCCGCGATCGGTCTTCAACTCCCAATGCCCGAGGTCGGGTTTATTATTACAGGCGATGATGACATTGTAGTTGGCCTTACCGTCCAAGCGGGCACGCACCTCGACGGTGATGGGCCATTCATGAAAGGTCGGCTTACCCTTAGTCACGTAGCCACCGGACAGCGCAAACCCGAACTCCGGTGCGAACGAAGGCACTGGCTCGCCCGGGGGGAGCTTCTTCTTCGTCGCGGCCTCAGCCCAGGTCCGATACTTCGGCGCGGCCGGTGCAACGGGGCTATCGAGCTGTGCGACCAACCAAGCGAGCCCATCGAGGTTATC
>CAIXHF010000099.1 GCA_903919185.1 uncultured Opitutia bacterium
CGTTGGCAAATAGTTCGATGAGCGTGCTCGGCACGTTGCCGACGTTGTCATTGTAGCTCTCAGCGAGGCGCTTGAGTGCCACTGGCGAACTCGCCGCAAACCCTTTAATCCTTTTTGTTGCGGAGATATCAGTCCCGTCGGGCATCTGCGATTTCGCCCGAAGCACGGAGTTGGGGTAGTAGAATTGAACCTTGGCTTTGAATGGCGAACCGGGGATTTCTAGCTCGGCCTCAGGGTTGTTCAGCGTGCGGAGCAGGTCGTCGGGGATGACTACGACCTTCGCCTTGCCCACCTCGGTCTGGTCGACGATCGCCACTTCAAATTCGCGGAAGGCCTCGGTGAAGGCGCGGGTTTCGCCATCGGGGATGACCATCGCGGATTCCTCTTGGAAGGCGGCGGTGACGAAGCCACCGACTAGCAGCAGGACAAGGCCGCCGTGGATGAGCGAGATCCCCGCGTGGCGTACGTTAATTTTGAAATGGCGGAAATGCGCGCAGATGAGGTTAATAACCAAGAGCGTCCCAAGTAGGAAGCCCCCCGGCAATGGCAGGCGGAAACTCGCGGCGGTGTTAAGCGGGTAGAAGCAGCCCCAGGAGCTAAAATAGGCCTTCTGAATATGCCAGACGCCCCAGTTCACTTGCTCGAGTGTGCCGAGGACAATCAGGAGCATCGAGACTACCAACAACCAGACCGTCAACTGCAGCGAGGCCAAGAAGTTGTACCACGCGGTACCGGATTTCGCTTTCTCGAGGAAGGATTCGTTCATGGAATCTGAGAGGTGGCGAGGAACTTGAGGAAGGCGGCGGCCTGGGCGTTTACGGCGTCACGGTCGCCCGTGAACTTAAAAAACCATGTCGAGTCGTTCTTGGGGACCATCAGTGCGACCATGGCTTTCTTGCCGTCCGGCGAGTCGAGGCGGAAATACTGGCCGGCGTCGGCGCCAATCTTACCAGGTTGTGCAGTGGCTTGGATTTCGGCATCAGCCGCGGGCGCGAGGCCTAACTGGCCACGCCAGCGGTTCACGTTGGCGGTGGTGCCGCCGACGTTGCCAGGAAACACGGTGACCGCGACTTCGGCTTGGCTTCCGCCGGGGCCAGCGACGTTCCAGGAGCCCTTGCGCATCGCGTTGGGGGCACCCGCGGTCCAGCCAGCGGGAAGTTCGGCCCACTTGGGTTGGCCAAACGAGGCAGCCTCAGCCTGCATGGCGGCATTAGCCGGCATCGGGGTGGCGGCGGCCGGAGCTTTCGGGGCTTCCGGTGCCTGGGCGACGGGCGCGAGCGGAGTCGCGGCCGTGGCGGCCGCGTGGGCGTCGGGCTTCACTTCATAGGAAGTGATTTTGGGCTGAGGTTTGCAGCCGAGCGCGAAAGTGGCGACGGCGAGGAGCAGGGGGCGGTGCATTTGGACGAAAATTATTTAGCGTTCTTTTTGCCTTTTTTGGCGGGGGCGGGCGCTTCTTCGGCCAGCTTACCAGTCGTGGCGCGTTCCACGTACTTTTCATCGCGCGGCTGGATGATGCCTTTCTTAGTGAGCTCATCGGGGTGCATTTCTCCGAGCGGGCCGCAATGGGCGACCCAGCGGTCGCACTCGGCGCGGAGTTCCGCGAGCTTGGCGGCGTAAGCGGGATCACCCGCGATATTCTTCACTTCCCAAGGATCGCTGACGGTGTCGTAGAGCTCTTCAGGGGCGCGGTTGGGGTTGAAGTAGAGCGTCTGCTGGGGCGTTAAGGTGCCAGCCGCTTGCGCCTTACGGAGGGCTTGCATCGTCTGGCCAACTTCTTGGTAGGCGACTTTACCCGCTTCATCTACACCCGGTGCCTGGTTTCGCACGTAGCGAAAGCGCGGGTCGCGGACCGACCGAACCTTATCGAAACTTTCGTCCATGAAGTCGCGGAAGGAGTAGACATACTTCGGTGGATTCACGGCCGTGGGTAGGAAGCAGTGGCCGTCGTATTCCTTCGGCACCGGGACACCCGCTAAGGTTAGGGCGGTCGGCGCGAAGTCGATCCAACTAGCGAAGTCTTCACGGATACTACCCGCAGGAATCTTGCCAGGCCAGCGGACAATGAGTGGGACGCGCGTGCCGGTGTCCTTCGGGGAGCGCTTGTAGCGCGGCATGCCACGACCATGGTCGCCCGTGAGGATGACGATGGTGTTCTCTTCAAGGTTGTTCTCCTTCAACCAAGCGAGAACTCGGCCTAGCGTATAATCGACGGCCGTGACGAGTTCGTGGTAATGCGCAACTTCGCGGCGGACCTCTGGAGTGTCAGGATAGAAAGGGGGGAGTTCAATCTTCGC
>CAIXHF010000100.1 GCA_903919185.1 uncultured Opitutia bacterium
CCCTGCGTCGTCTTCTTTTTTGGGGGAGGCTGGAGTAGCGGGACGCCGGCGCAGTTCGAACCCCACAGCCGATACCTCGCGAGCCGCGGCATGATCGCCATTGTCGCAGACTACCGAGTGAAGAGCCGGCAAAATGCCCTACCGGCCGATTGCGTGAGCGACGCCAAAGCCTGCGTGCGCTGGGTGCGGGCTAATGCCGCCCGCCTTGGCATTGACCCCACCCGCATCGCGGTGGGGGGTGGTTCCGCGGGCGGTCACCTGGCCGCCGCCGTCGCGACGGTGCCGGGGCTCGATACCGCCACCGACGACAAGTCGGTCTCCTGCCTTCCCAACGCTTTGCTTCTCTTCAACCCAGGAACGGTGATGGCCCCCTTCCCCGGACTGGAACTGAAAGGCTTCGGGGCCGGCCTCGACAAGGCACGCTTCGGGTGCGAGCCGACGGAAATCTCGCCCCTCCATCACGTCAAGAAAGGGCTCCCACCGACCATTATCTTCCACGGCAAAGCCGACACCACCGTGCCCTACGCCACAGTTGAGAAATTCACCGAAGTCATGAAAGCCGCCGGCAACCGCTGTGAGTTGATCGGCTACGAGGGCCAACCCCATGGCTTCTTCAACAAGGCCAAGTACCCCGAGACCCTCGAAGCCACGGACGGATTCCTCGTCTCACTCGGGTATCTCCCGAAAAAGTAGATGCCTCGCCTGTTAAATTTTTGGCTACTGTCACTTGTAAGCCTACCCCTGCAAGCGGCTCCGAGCGCTGACGACCTGGAGTTCTTTGAGTCCAAGATCCGTCCCGTATTGGTCTCGGAGTGCTACGAGTGCCACGATGCCAAGAAGCAAAAGGCCGAGCTGCGTCTAGACTACCGCGATGGCATACTTAAAGGCGGCGAGAATGGCCCAGCCATCGTCCCAGGTAACGCCCAGAAAAGCCTGCTCATACAATCCATCACGCACGCGCATGAGGACCTGCAGATGCCTAAGAAGCGCCCGAAGCTCGACGCAAAGATCATCGCGGACTTCGTCTCTTGGATCAACCGAGGCGCTCCGGACCCACGCACCGCAGCTCCCACGGACTCAATATCGCCGGCCTGGGCCGATCTACTGGCCGTCCGCAAAAACTGGTGGAGCTTCCAGCCGGTCGTTAACCCGCCCATCCCCGCTGGCCCAGCCACCAGCCCTATCGACCGGTTTCTCGACGCCAAAATCATCGCGGCAAAATTGACCCCCGCAGTGAAAGCCGACAAGGCCACCCTGCTCCGGCGGGTGACCTACACGCTCACGGGCCTACCGCCCACGCCCGCTGAAATTGCCGCCTTCCAGGCAGACACCTCCCCTGAGGCTTACGCTCGAGTGATTGACCGACTACTGGCCTCCCCACGCTACGGCGAACACTTCGCCCGCCACTGGATGGATCTCGTCCGCTACGCCGATACCCATGGGAGCGAAGGCGACCCGAATATTCCGCAGTCATGGCGCTATCGCGATTACCTCATTCGCGCCTTTAACGACAACGTCCCGTACGACCAATTTGTCCGTGAACAAATTGCCGGGGACCTCCTCCCGCAGCCACGAGTCAACCCCGCGGAACAACTGAACGAGTCCGCCCTCGGCACCGGCCACTTCCGTCTAATCGAACACGGCTACCAGCCCGTCGACACCCTCGACGAACAAGTGCGCAACGTCGACAACCAGATTGACGTCGTTAGCAAAACCTTCCTCGGACTGACGATCTCCTGCGCCCGTTGCCATAACCATAAGTTCGATCCGATTAGCCAAGCCGACTTCTACGCCTTCTACGGAATCTTCGCCTCCTCTCGCCCAGGCCAGGTCACCGTGGACTCACCGGAGCAGCTCGGACTTCACCGCGAGAAGCTGAGCGGACTGAAGCAAGAAATCCGCGAGGCCCTCGCGGCCCAATGGCGCCAACAAGCTAAAGACCTCCCTGCAGCCCTCAACCGTGTCCGCGGGCAAAGTGGCGAACGCGGCAAACTCGAACAACGACTCGCCCAACTCGAGCAAACCTTAGCCGGTGACTCCTTCCGGCAACGCCTCAAGGCCGAGAAGGACGCGGGCCCAGCGCCCATTCACTGGTGGACCTTCGAGTCCGATGGCCGCGACCTGATCGGAAAACTGGATGCCCAGATGCAAGGCGGCGCGCGCCTCCGTAATGGTCGCCTGATACTCGACGGGAAAGGCGCCTTCGCCGAAACGGGTGCGACGACCGAACCCCTGACGGCCAAGACCCTGGAGGCTTGGGTCCTTCTGCCCACCCTCGCCCAAAGCGGCGGTGGCTTGCTCACAATCGAATCCATCGACGGCAAGGCCTTTGACTCCATCGTCTTCGCCGAGAGACAACCACAACGCTGGATGTCGGGCAGCGATAACGGCGTCCGTACCCAAAACGTCGGCGGACCTGCCGAAAAAGTAACCCCGACCGAGCTCGTGCACGTTGCCATCACCTATGCGGCTGATGGTAAGACGACCATCTATCGAAACGGACAGCCCTATGGGAAAGCGTATAGTCCGACCAATGAGGCGGGCGGCTTGTATGCCTTCGCCCAAGCGAAGTCCCATCTACTCTTCGGTCGCCGGCACACCGGCGGAAACAACTCCTTCCTCCAAGGTGAAATCGAGGAGGCACGTCTCTACGACTTTGCCCTGACAGCCGAACAAATCGCGCTCTCTTTCCGTACGGGTATCCTCCGTGGCGAAGTTCCCGCCGTCACCGCCAGCGACGCTACTTTACAGGCAGCCCGAGAAGAGGCGGATAAACTTCGGGCCAAACTCCGTGAACTTAAACCGTCGGACGGGAAACTCGTCGCTGGGTTCGCCGGCGAAACCGATCCCACGCACCCCCTCCACGCTTCCGGTTTTCTGCGGGTGGGCCTCCACCCTAATCCGCCCAAGGCCGCACCCACCGACGTCCCCGAATGGGACCTCACGAGCGCTACGGCCACCGCTTGGTCACGGCATGGCAACGGCCTAGTGGGACGGATTACGCCCGGCGAATTCCGGGTCGAGACCTCGGGGCCCGACGTCCTCCGGCAGATTCTACCTTCCGGACTCCACTCCCACACCCTCTCCACCAAACACAGCGCCGTACTCACCTCGCCGCGCTTTAAGATTTCCACCGACTTCATCAGCGTCCAGGTCATGGGCCGCGGGGCTACCTTGCGCCTCATCCCGGACAACTATCCGCTCTCACCGGGAGGCTCCCGCTTCCCCAAAGCTGCGGTCAATTCTGAGCGCGCCACTTGGCTCACGCTCGACACCGCCTACCGCAAAGGTTCTCACGCCTACCTCGAGCTCACCCTTCCCGACGACTCGCCCAACCCCGACGGTAAACTCGGCGTGGCGGGCTGGTTCGGCGTCCGCCAAGTCACCTTCCATGACGGCAAGGCCAACGCACCCAAGGGAGAGGCGGTCATCGCCACGGCCCCGACGCTGAGCACGGTCAGTGATGTCACGGATGCCCTCGTGGACGCCGCCCAAGCATGGGGTCGTGACCAGGCCAACGAAGCCCAGGCGGCACTCCTAGACAACGCTCTCCGGCACGGCGTGCTCGATGCTGGCCTCAAGACCTCTCCAAAACTCGCCCAACTCGTCACCGAGTACCGCCGGCTCGAGGAAGCCTTAAAAACTCCACGACGCGCCCCGGGCTTCTGGGATGTTCCGGGCTTTGACCAGCCACTCTATACCCGCGGCGACCATAACAAGCCTGCCGAACTGATTGCCCGGCGCTTCCTTGAAATCCTCGACGCCAAGCCCTTCAAGCCTGCTGGGAGCGGTCGACTAGAACTCGCCACCAAGATCAGCTCGGGCCAGAACCCGCTGACCGCCCGCGTCATGGTCAACCGACTTTGGCACCACACCTTTGGCCGTGGCCTGGTCGGTACCGTCGACAACTTTGGACGACTCGGTGATCAACCCACGCATCCCGAACTGCTCGACTACCTAGCACAGCGATTTGTCCAAGAACGCTGGTCCGTGAAGTCACTCCTCCGTGAACTCTTGCTCACCGAAGCCTACCAACGCTCCAGCACGCCCGCTGAAGGCACGCCGACGAAGGATGGTCCCAACGACCTACTTTCACACATGCGTGTCCGTCGGCTCGAAGGCGAAGCCTTGCGCGACAGCTGCATCGCTTTGGCGGGCCGACTGGATGCACGCATGTACGGCCCTGGCGACAATGCCCTAGCCCCTCCGCGTGAACAGGTCCGCCGCAGCGTCTACCTCCTCATTCGTCGCAACACGCTTAACCCGCTCATCACGACCTTCGATGGCCCCAAACCCTTCACCACGGTCGGTAAACGCGACAGTACGAATGTACCTGTTCAGTCGCTCACCCTCCTCAACGACCCGTTCATCATCGATACCGCCCGTCGCTGGTCCGAACAACTCGAGGCCAACGCCTCCGACGAAGGTAAAGTGAACGCACTATTCCTACAAGCGCTGGGCCGCCCAGCCCACGCTAAGGAGCAGGCGGCGGCCGCCCGCTACTTAGCGGAACTGAAGTCCACTCCCTCGGCTAATCCCAACCAAGTATGGGCAGACTTCGCCCAATCCGTCCTTAACCTCAAGGAGTTCCTTTACGTCAAATAAGATGAATCCACTCTCCCGTCGCGAACTCCTCCGACGCTGCTCCCTCGGCTTTGGTGGCATTGCGCTTTCCAGCTTACTCTCGACGCCAGCGTTTGGGGCGGGTTCGGCGTCCACCAAGCCGAAGACCAAGGCTAAGAACGTCATCTTCTGCTACATGTCCGGGGGCGTCTCGCACGTCGACTCCTTCGACCCCAAACCCGCGCTGACGCGACTGCACGGCCAGTCGATGCCCGTGCCGATTCAACGCACTGTCTTTAACAACAACGGCAAGGTCATGGGCAGCCCGTGGGAAACCAAACGCTACGGAAAGTCTGGCCTCGAGATGACTAATCTCTTCCCGCAGATTGCCGACTGCGCCGATGACCTAACCATTGTCCGCTCGATGACCAGCAAGGTTAGCGAGCATGCCCAAGGGAATTACTTCTTCCATACCGGCTTCCCCTTCATGGGCCACCCCAGCGCCGGCGCTTGGCTGACCTACGGGCTCGGTTCGGAAAACCAAAACTTACCTGGCTTCGTCGTCCTGCAGAGCGGCGGTGCCGTCGTCCCGCATGGTGGCGTGGGCCTCTTCAGCAATGGCTACCTGCCTGGCCAGCATCAGGCCTCCATCCTCAAGGCGGACGGAACCCTGGCCCTTGCTAATATCAAGCCAGGGGAAGCTGACGCCGCCCAGCGTCGGCGCCTGGGCTTTATTCAAGAGATTGACCAAGCCTTCGCGGAGACCGCTCGCGAACCACAGGTCGAGGCCGCTATCCGTAATTACGAAACGGCTTACCGGATGCAGGCCGCCGTGCCTGAGGTCTGCGACCTGAACGGGGAAACCGAAGCCACCAAGCAGATGTATGGCTTAAACTCCCCCGACAAGCTGACCGCCAGCTATGCCCGCCAAGCCCTGCTAGCCCGTCGGCTCGTGGAGCGGGGGGTCCGCTTCGTGGAACTCAGCTGCCTCACAGCGGGCATCGGCGCCGGCGGCGCGGCTAACCCGTGGGACCAACATGGTGCCATCGCCAAGGGCCACGGAGCCATGGCCCACCAAGTCGATCAGCCCATTGCCGCCCTCCTTAAGGACCTCAAGCAACGCGGCCTCCTCGAGAGCACCATTGTGATCTTCTCCGGCGAGTTTGGCCGTACCCCCTTCTCCCAAGGTAGCGATGGGCGCGACCACAACCCCTACGGCTTCAGCCTGTGGGTCGCGGGCGGGGGCTTTAAAGCCGGCACAGCCTTTGGGGCGACCGACGAGCTGGGTTACTACGCCGTCGACCAGCCGCTGACCGTCTATGACTTCTGGGCGACCATCCTGCATCAGCTCGGACTCGACCACGAGAAACTGACCTACCGCTTTGGCGGACGGGACTTCCGCCTGACCGACGTCCACGGTCACGTAATCAAACCGATTCTGGCTTAAGGCCGACCGACTTACGAACCGCCGCGGCGGATTTCGGAGCCCTCGAAGCGAATCGAGACACGCCAGACCTTCTTCACGCGGGTCAGGATGCGGCCGGTGATAGGCTCCACGCTTTCGGGAATCTCAATACGGTGCAAGTCCACGACCGCGTGGAAGCCACGCTCCGAGAAGATATCGATGAACATCGCGATGGCCAAAGCATCCTCGAAAACGGGCGTCTCGGTATTGACGTGAGCCTGACCGGAGATGGCGTGCGAACGGATGATCGGCAGGAACTTATCCTGGATCAGGTCAATGACGCGCCGGAAGGTCACCGCATGGCGATCCGCATAGTCGTCGAGGCGACGCACGAGGTCCTGCCGGGCGTGCTGGACAATCTGTGACGACAGCGGAATCGGCGAGATTAAGTCGTAGGTCTCTTCCGAAAGCTCTAGCGAGCTCTGATACTGCAACTCCTTGATGATGCGGGCCTGGACCTCGGGCAACGACCCGTGGGAGTTAATGAAGTGGTAGTGGAAGATGTCGCGCAGCGACTGCAAGGGCTCGTACGTCCGCTCCTTAAAGATACGGTAACGATTGCGGGCGGACTCGGCACTTAAGTCGGTCTTGCGAATCTCGGGCGTCGGCGCCCCGTCGGCCTTGGCGCGCTCGCTGAGGGCGAGAGCCTCGGCCCCACGCTTTAATTGCCGGCGGACGGATTCGTTCTCATCGACGAACAAGACTAGGATATGAAAATGGGGCTTCGGAAAACGGACGCCTTCGGGGGAATGCCGAAACTCCTGGCGCAACTCATTCAGGCGAGCGAAGAGGTGCTTTAAGCACTCCACCTGCACGATCGAACGAGGAAACCCATCGACGACGGCCCCGGTCTCGAATTGCGGCTCCAAGAGTTTCCGGAAGAGCAACTCAACCACTTCGCGATCGCCTACCAGCATACCAGCATCAATCCGCTTCTTAGCTTCGGGACTATCCAGAAGGTCACTCACCACGATGGGTTCAGCGCCGTAGTCGCGATACTGCAGAATAAACTGCGTGTTGGTGCCCTTACCCGCGCCCGGGGCACCGTTCAGCCAGAAGATCTCCCGGGGAAAAGCCAGCTTGGCGCGACCGAACTCGCGCTCCAAGGAAGCCCAGACGGAATCGAAGATGATTTGGGCATCTTTGACTTCTAAATCTGAAACTGAACTACCGGAAGGCCTAGTTTGAGCGTCGCTCATGAGGGGAAGCTCGTATGCTTGCGCCGGACGCACCTAACTGCGAGGCGAAAAACGGGCTACTTTCCCTCAGAACCCCTCGTTTTGACCTGATCGGTGCCGACAGGAACCACTGGTAAACCAGCGTCCGTCGAGCGATTACGGCGGAATTGGTAGCGATTAATGTCCTGCATGGAGATTTGATCGACGGACTTTGGCTTCGCGCGATCGGAAGCCAGCAGCGGTGCCACGTTGTAGCGACTGTTTGTTTCAGTGGTCAGGCGTTCATCCCAACCAGCGACGTCGGCGGTACGACGCGCCCACGGGGAAGTCGGCCGCTCGACCGACTTCACTTCAATCAAGTTCTTCTCCTGCGCATTGCCACGCTCGAAGGTATCCACCAAATCCACCTCCGCTTTCTTGCGACCAAAAGTATCGAACTTGCCACTCCAAGTATCCATGGTGACTAAGTTCTCGCGCGAGTACGGACGATTGCCACCGAGCTCGGCGGTCTTGGTGTCATAGCGCTTCTCAATCAGATTGGAACCCTTGGCGGCATTCTTCAGTGCCGAGTTCACATCGACGGTCGGATCGACCTCCTTATTACCACTGCCAAACGGGCTCTTACCGCTCATCGAAAAACCGCTCAGGGGGCGACCATCAGCGGAGACCAAGTTCTGCGGCGACCCACCGCTAGACTCGACCTTAGCCCCTCCCGGCGACGACTGCCCGGGCGTGCGCTCGGCCGGACGAGTGCCGCCGATCGTCGTCTTCGGAGCCAAGGGGGCGTTGGGATCAATCGGACGGCCATCCGCATCGTAACGAATCACCTGGGTGCCTTCGACGCCACCTTCAGCCGTCACGGTATAGCCAGAAACCTTAGGCTTCTCGGCAGCCGAAACCACACACAACCACCCCGCCGCGCAAGCGACTAAGAAAGCAATGGAGGAGGGGCGAAACGACACGACCCCGCCAGATTGAGGGGTTTGCCGCCCGACCTCAACCCTGACTTAACGGGGAATTGGCTGGGGTTTGGCCTGCCAAATGTGCTTAGCGTAGTCGGCAATGGACCGGTCGGAGGAGAATTTAGCACAACGGGCAACGTTGCGGATGGCCATGGCCGCCCAGCGGCGGCGGTTGGCGAAGGCCTGCTCCGCCCTGCCCTGTGCTTCCACGTAACTCCGGAAATCAGCCAGCACTAGATACGGGTCACCGCCCGCAACCAGCGAATCGGCGACCGGCGACAAGGCCCCCGGCTGCTCGGGCGTGAAGGCATCCGAACGGAGCCAATCCAACAACGCCGCCAACTCGGGATCTGAGTGCAAAACCGTCTGTGGCGAATAGCCCCGGGCGTAGAGCTCCGCGACCTCTTCGACCTGCAGGCCGAAGATGAAGATGTTTTCGTCACCCACTTCTTCGTGAATTTCGACATTAGCTCCATCCAACGTACCGATGGTCACGGCCCCGTTGAGGGCGAGTTTCATATTGCCCGTTCCCGAGGCCTCCTTACCCGCCGTCGAAATCTGCTCAGACAAATCGGCTGCCGGGATAATCTGCTCGGCGAGCGAGACGCGGTAGTCGGGCAAGAAAACTACCTTCAACATGCCACGAACGCGCGGGTCATTATTGATGACGGCGCCGATGCGATTGATTGCATGGATGATATGCTTCGCCAAGGCATAGCCCGGGGCGGCTTTCGCACCAAAAATACAAACGCGTGGCTGCACGTCTACCCCAGGGTTATTGAGAATTTTCCGGTAAAGATACAGAATGTGCAGCAAGTTGAGGTGCTGCCGCTTGTACTCATGGAGCCGCTTGATCTGCACGTCGAACAGGGCGTCGGGCGAAACCTCGACGCCGACCAGTTCCTTAATCCGCGCCGCTAACTTCACCTTATTAGCGCGTTTGATGGCCAAGAAACGGTCCTGAAAAGCTGGCTTGTCCGCCAAGGCATCCAAGGCACGGAGTTTGCTCAACTGCTTCTCCCAGCCCGGTCCCGCGACTTCATCGCACAAGGCCGCCAGCGGTTGGTTGCAGCCCCGAATCCAGCGACGCGGGGTCACGCCGTTGGTGACATTGATGAACTTACCCGGCCAGAGGGCATCGAAACCAGGGAAGAGATGCGCCCGCAGCAGACGGGTGTGGAGTTCCGCCACGCCATTGACGTGGTGCGAACCGACCACGGCCAAGTGAGCCATCCGCACGCGCTTAACGGAACCTTCCTGAATGATGGAAAGGTCGGCCTTCTTTTCGTCGTCGCCCGGCCAGCGGTTGTCGACCTCACGAAGGTGACGGCAGTTGATTTCGTAGATGATATCGAGGTGACGAGGGAGGACCTTCTCGAAGAGCGGCACCGACCACGTCTCCAGCGCCTCGGGTAGCAAGGTGTGGTTGGTGTAACTGAAGACGCGGGTACAAACGGACCAGGCTTCATCCCAGCCCAAGCGTTCCACATCAATGAGAAGGCGCATCATCTCGGCGACCGAAATAGACGGGTGGGTGTCGTTGAGCTGGACGGCAACCTTTTCTGGCAGGTTCGAGAAGTCCGGATTTAGACGGCGGTGCCGACGCAAGATATCCTGGAGCGAGCACGACACGAAGAAGATCTGCTGCACCAGACGGAGCTCCTTACCACTTTCGGTGCTATCGTTCGGATAGAGGACCTTGGAGATTGTTTCGCTGGCGTCGCGATCACGGACGGCTTCCACGTAACCCCCGCGGTCAAAGGCGCGGAAGTCGAATTCGTTGGTCGCCTTGGATTCCCAAAGGCGGAGGGTGTTAACGCTGCTGGCGGCGAAGCCCGCAATCGGGATATCCCAGGGCACGCCGACGAGGTCACGCGTATCGACGAGTTCGGCGCGGTGATTGCCGCGGTCATCGACATTCTGTTGCACGCGACCGTAGAGCGGGACGCGGACGCGTAAATTAGGCCGACGGATGAGCCAGGGGTTGTTATTCGCCAACCACGCGTCGGCCACCTCGACCTGGCGGCCCTGGACGAACGTCTGCCGGAACAGACCAAATTCATAATGAATGCCGTAACCGATGGCCGGGATATCCATCGTCGCCAGAGAATCCATGAAACAGGCGGCGAGACGGCCGAGGCCGCCATTACCCAGACCCATGTCGGCCTCTTCTTCCGTCACCGCTTCCAAGTCCTGACCGAGGCCCTTCAAGGCCGCACCCGCCACCTCGCGCAGGCCGAGATTCACCAGGTTATTGGAGAGCACCCGGCCCATCAGGTACTCTAAGGAAAAGTAATAGACGCGCCGAACGTTCTTGGACGAGTGGACCGACTGCGTCGCGATATAACGTTCCAGCATCAAATCACGGGCCGCCATACAGGTGGCCGACCACCAATCGTTGCGACTCGCAGTGATGGGATCACGGGCAAAGGTACTTTTGAGGTGGCGCAGGATTGCTTCACGAAAAGCCGTGACCGAAGGCACGCCCAGAGCGGTCGACTCCAGCGGCGCAGGTTTCTTAACGGAAATTTTGGTGCGTACCTTAGCCTTCGGGGCCGGCTTGACCGGTCGACGGGTAGCGGACTTAGGAGCGGGCTTCTTTTTCTTTGGCATGAGCGGTAAAATAGGACACCCCTACCCTAAGCCACAAGCGAGCCAAAACCGCGTCAGCCCTGTGCCAGTTGGCGAAGCTTGTTCAAATCTAGCTTGCCCGTGCCCAAAATCGGGATGCCGGCTACTTTCTTGAACACCTTAGGTATCCACAGATTGGCCAAGCCCTCGGCCACCAAGGCGGCTCGCAAGGCGTCGGGGTCTAGGTCGATGGTATGGAGGACGACCAGCTGCTCGCCCTTGGCGGGATCGCTAACAGCCGAAACCGCGAGAACTGCCTCAGCGGAGGCCTGTAGATTCAAGGCCTTCAGTAAGGCTTGCTCGACGGTACCATGCGGCACCATTTCGCCCCCGATTTTGGAGAAGCGGGAAAGCCGACCAGCCAGATACAAGAAACCGTCGTCATCCAGTCGCGCTAAATCGCCGGTTCGATACCAACCATCCACCTTGGCCTCGGCCGTGCGCGTAGGGTCGCCTAAATAGCCTGTGAAAACATTAGCCCCGCGCACCTCGAGGAGGCCCACCTGCCCGATCGGTAGGACCGCGCCGGTTTCGATATCGACGAAACGCACGGCGACACCCATGACGGGCCGGCCGACGGAGCCACGAACGTTACCCGTCCAGATGCCATTGGGGGCTTCGTCTTCGGCCTTGTCGGGGACGTTGACCGCAAGCACCGGGCTGGTCTCCGTAATACCATAACCCTCGAGCATGTGGGTTTGCAGCTGTTCCCCGAAGCCGGTGGCCAAGTCATCCGGTAATTTTTCCGCCCCGACCACGACCCATTCCAAAGACTTAAGGTCTTCGGCGGTGGCGCGACGCAGGTACGGACGCAGAAAAGTTGGGGTGCCCACCGTAACCGTCACACGCTCTTCCTTGATGGCCTTGATGGCGCCATTCGTATCGAGCGGCGAAGGTAGGGTGACCAGGGTGCCTTCCCGCGTCAGGAAATACCACAGGCCCACGGTGAAACCGAAACTATGGAAGACCGGGAGGCTGGAAAGCAGGACCGCGGTCGGGGGCAAGATATCGGCATCTTCGATTTGCCGTAGGTTGGCCAAAATATTACGGTGCGAAAGAATTACGCCCTTCGGTTCACCAGAGCTCCCACTAGTGAACAACAAAGCAGCCTCGTCGTCGCCCCCGTGTGTAGGCACTCCGGCCAACAACGGCATCAGCCGAGACGGCATGGCCCGAATCAAGGCCATCCGCCAAGCCACTTGCCAGCGAGGTAACGTCTGGAGCTCCGCGGCGATATCCATCAGGCGGTCGCCCCAAGGGAAATCCGGAAACTTTTCTGAGAGCTTCACCTTGAATGCTTCGGCGGTGATCACCAAGTCGACCTCGGCACGATGCAGGCACGATTGGACCTGCTCCCGGCCCAGCGTGAAATTTAGGTTCACGGGGATTTTGCCGACCATGACGCAAGCCAAGTTTGCAACCGTCGCAGCCACCCCAGGCGGTAACACGATGGCGACGCGACGCGCGTCCGTCGCCGCACTTAAGCGCCGGGAGATGACCCAGGCCAAAGCCAAGAGCATGGCCCCGGAGTACTCACGCCGCGCCCCCGTACGGTCGACCAAAGCGACTTGGCCACCCTTAGCGGCTAAGCCGACGGTGACTTCCCGGCCCAAGTGCCCTCGGAGCGAAGGCCGGAGCGCGAAAGCTTCCGCTGCCAGTTCGAGTAAGCGTAAACGCGTCTGGGCATGCTCTGAAAAAGGATACGGCTTACCGATAACCGCCGCGATGGGGCGCGGAAAATGCTTAGGCCACTTGAAGGAAGACATACCACCCAGGTGACTGAAGACTGAACCCCACAGCCCATCCATGGCCATGGGCACGATGGGCACATTCGCCCGGCGCGCGATCAACTCGAAGCCACGACGTAACGGCAAGACGCCCCCATTACGCGTCAAACTGCCCTCGGGGAAGATGCAGACAATTTCACCCTCCTTGAGCGCGTCGGCGGACTTTTGGATGGCGTCCTTAGCCTTCGCCTCGGTGACAGGAATCGTCCGCATCAACCGAGTTAACTTGTTGATGATCGGGTTACGCTCGAACCCTTCCCAGGATAGGTAACGAATCGGGCGGGGGCACAGCACACCCAGCACGACGACATCGACGTACGAAACGTGATTACAAATAATCAGAGCGCCGCCTGTAGCCGGGATATTCGAAAGCCCCCGCACCTCCATGCGATAAAAGACCCGGACGAAGCACCAACAAATCGTCTGCAGCAAGCAGTAGCCCCAAGTCATCGAAGGATGACGACGCAACCCTCTCCAGAGAAAGAGTAAGAGGAAAAGGCCAATCGCTAATAGAGCGAGACCGAGCATGAGAAGCAGCAAATGGGGTACAGTCACTCCTTACCCATATCGACCTAAAGCCCACAGAGCAAGAAGCGACCTTTCGGATTGACCCCTCCCCTCTAGACGTTGCCTTAAAGACCTACCCACATGCGCGACTACGTCCTCAGACGGTTGCTGCTCCTCCCTTTGACCTTCATCGGGATTACTTTCGTTGCGTTCTGCTTTACACGCTTCGTGCCCGGCGGCCCCATCGAGCAAGCCATGGCTGAACGGCAACAGGCTGACCAGAAGCGCGGGAGCGGGAAGGCGCGCCCCACCGGCCCGGCCTCACCCGAAGAGCTCGATAACCTCAAGCGTCGCTATGGTTTTGACCGGCCTCTAGTAGAAGCTTATGCTATTTGGCTCGGCGTCTGGCCGGGCCCCGCCCTCCAGGCCACGGCCCGGCTGGACACTAAGGGCGTCGCCGAACTGGAAGTCGCCGATGAGACCAAGCCGGGGGCCACGGTTAAAATCAAAGTGACCGCTGAGGGCAACGCCTTCAGCGTTCGTAATCTGGACGGTTCCCCGCGGGCCAACTGGAAAGCGGAGGCCGCCCCCCTACCCGACGACCCGGAAAAGGCCGTGCGCATCGTCGCCTTCCACCCTTCGCTGTCGGGCGTGCTGCAACTCAACCTTGGCACCTCGACGGAATCCGACAAACCCGTTTGGGACGAAATCAAGGCGCGCCTACCGCTCTCCCTCTGGTTCGGGTTCTGGACGATGGTCATCGCTTACGGGGTCTCCATCCCACTGGGCGTCCTGAAAGCCCTCCAACGCGATAGCTGGTTTGATACGCTCACTTCACAGGCCCTGTTCATCCTCTACTCGATACCCGGCTACATCCTCGCCGTGGCCTTGCTGCAAGTCCTCTGCTTCCAACTGGGCTGGTTCCCGACCAAAGGTTTCGCCTGGGATAGCCTGACGTGGGTCGCACGTCTTCAGCACACGGTCCTCCCGCTGACCTGCATGACCATCGGCTCCTTCACCGCGCTCACGCTCTTCACCCGCAACGGCCTGCTCGAAAACCTGGGCGCCGACTACGTCCGCACCGCTCGGGCCAAAGGCGTTGGCTTCCGCCGTATTGTCTATGTGCACGCCCTCCGTAATTCCTTAATCCCGATTGCCGCAACGTTTGGACATAACCTCGGCTTCTTCCTGACCGGGGCCTTCCTCATCGAAGTGACATTCAACATCCCGGGCATGGGCCTCCTGGGGTTTGATGCGCTTTCCCATCGTAATTTCCCGGTCTTCCTTGGACTCCTCACCCTTTCCAGCCTAGCGATGCTCCTCGGTAACATCGTCTCCGACCTTTGCGTGGCCGCCGCCGATCCACGCATCCGGTTCGATAAAAAAGCATGAACTGGCTCGACCCCATCACGCGTCGCCGCCTCGAACGCTTCCGCCATCACCGCGCTGGCTGGTGGTCTTTCCTCGTCTTGACCATCCTCACGGTGCTGGCGCTACTTGGACCCTTACTCGTCGGCAACCGACCGCTAGCGCTAAAAATCGATGGACATTGGCGCTTCCCGGTGTTCGCCGGTTTCATCTCAGCGAAGGAAATCGGCTACAGTGGCGAAGCCGAACCCAAATACCGCCTGCTCGCCAAGCAAGTTTCTGCGGACGGGCGCGGCTGGGTGCTCATGCCTCCCATTCCCTTCGCACCCGATGAGGTCAGCGAAGTCATGCCCAACGTCCAGCAAGGTGCCGACGGCAAATGGTGCGAGCCCCGCGGCGTCATCGGAGAAAGCCGCATCTTCACACTCAATCCCGACGGCACCCGCGCCCGCTCCTGGACCATTGTGAATGGCCAGCTCTCCGGCGACGCCAAGGTCATCACCGCCGGCACCACCGTAGCCCGAGCTAAGTTCGTCGACGGTAAGGTCGCCTTCACTTGGCCGACTGGTACCCAGCAAGATTGGACGCCCCGCGGCGCCCTCTATACAATGATTCCCTCGCCGTGCGCACCCGGGCAAGATGGGCATTGGCTGGGCACCGATGAATCCGGCCACGACATCCTCGCCCGTCTCTGGGGCGGCTTCCGCCTGCTCCTCCTGGCCGCGGCGCTCTACCTGCCCGCCGTCTATGCCGTGGGCCTACTGCTCGGCGCCGCCATGGGCTACTTCGGCGGCCTCTTTGACCTCATCCTGCAGCGCGTCATGGAGGTCTGGTCGAACATCCCTTTTCTTTACGCCATCATCTTCCTCGCGAGTATCTTGGAGCCCAGCCTGACCGTCCTCGCCCTCTTACTGGTCGCCTTCTCTTGGATCGGCCTCGCTCAACAGCTGCGTGCATCGGCTTACCAAGTCGCTGCCCGCGATTACGTGAACGCCTCGCGTACGCTGGGCGCCGGACATCTCCGCATCCTCTGGAAGCATATCTTACCCAACTGCGCCACAGTCATCCTGACCACCCTGCCGTTCACCTTGCACGGACTCGTCTTCTCCCTCTCTGCCCTCGACTACCTTGGCTTCGGCCTCCCGCCGACCGAGCCCTCTTGGGGCGACCTCCTACACCAAGGCCGCGAGAACTGGCGGGCGTGGTGGATTCTCACGCCGGCACTTTCCTGCCTCGTCGGCCTCATGGTCATGATCAATTCCATCGGCGAAGGCCTCCAAGAAGCCTTCGACATCAAACGCGTCCAGAAATGAAACCACTCTTCACCCTGCTGGCCACCTGCCTTGCGTTCACGTCTGTCCACGCCGAGACCTTCCGCGATCCGCGCGCCGCGGAATTCTATCAGCAGCACCCCGAGTTCTTTCACTTTGCCCAAGCCAGTGAACTGCCGAAGGACCTCGACTGGAAAGATGGCGCCGAGCAGCCGGAATTTGCGGACCCACGCGCCGTCCGGGGTGGTACGCTGCACCAGATGATCATCACCACGCCGCCGACCTTGCGACGCGTCGGTGCCAATGCGAACAACGGCTTCCGCGCCGACCTCTACGAAAATAACGACCTCGGCCTCTTAGCCTCGCACCCCAATACCGACGAGCCCATCCCGGGCCTCGCCATTCGTTGGGCACTCTCCAAGGACGGCCTGACCGCCTATTTCAAACTCGATTCCAACGCCCGCTTTACCGACGGCCAGCCCGTCACAGCCGATGACTTCTTCTACTCGTTCTACTTTTTCCACTCCGACTGGGCCGATGCGGAGTGGTATAAGGACTTCTATTCTAAAGAATTCGCCGGCATCACCCGGTACGACGACCACACCATCGCGGTGCATGCCCCCCGCCTCCGCCCCCGCCAACTAGAGTGGCTTGGTGACCTGCGTCCGACCCCCCGCGAATTTTTCAAGGACTTCGGCCCCGACTACCTCAAGCGCTACAACGACCGCCAACAGCCAACGACCGGGGCGTATTACGTGCCCGCCGATGGCTTTCGCCGGAATCAATCCATTACCCTCCAACGCGTGCCGCGATGGTGGGCCGAAGAACGGCGCTTCTACCGCTATCGCTTCAACCCAGATGCGATTCAACACCTGGTCATCCGCGAGATGGACAATGCCTACGAATCGCTGATGGCGGGCGAGCTCGACTTCATGCTCATTGGCCTACCGCGCTTCTGGTATGGTGCGAACGAGAAGCCGGCCTACCAACTCGGCTACCTGACGAAGGTTCAGTTCTACAACGACATCCCGCGGCCGCCCTATGGCCTCTACATCAACACGCAGAAGCCTGGCCTCGATGATCGCAACGTGCGCGTCGGGCTGCAGCATGCCACCGACTTCCAACGGGTCATCGATGGCTTCTACCGCGGAGACTTCGAACGCCTGAACCAGTTTAGTGAAGGCCTCGGCCAATACACCGACGCCTCCATCCGCGCCCGTCGCTATTCGCCCGAACTCGCCCGCGCCGCCTTCGCCCAGGCTGGCTACACAACTGTTGGGTCCGACGGAATCCTCATGAATGCGGCGGGGCAACGACTCTCCTTCCGCCTAACCTTCGATACCACCGACCGCCGCAAGATGTTGGCGACACTCATCGAATCAGCCCGCCGTTGCGGCGTTGAGTATATCCCAGAGACCCTCGAACACACCACCATGTACCGTAAAGTCATGGAGAAGAATCATGAGATCTGCTTCTGGGCGTGGAGCGTCTCGAGCCGTATTCCCGCTTTCTGGGAATCGCACCACTCGGACAATGCATTAGAAAAGCTCCCCGACGGCCGCCGCGTACCCAAACGCCAAACCAACAACATTACGGGCATCGATAACCCCGAGCTGTCCAAGCTGATCGACGACTTCCGCCTGGCCACCAAGGAAGATGACATGGTCCGGCTCTCCTTCCGTATTCAAAACATCATTCATGACGAAGCTGACTTCATTCCCGGCTGGCGGGTGCCTGGCTACCGCGTTGGTCACTGGAACTGGGTGAAATTCCCAGAGGCCTTCGACGTCCGTGGCGGCGATGAACCCTTGACCTACGGGCTTTTCTGGCTCGACCCTGCGGAGCGTGAAAAATCACTGGCCGCCTTCCGTGCCGGCCAAAAACGCGGGGAGCCCAAGTCCGTAGTGCATGATAAGTACCGCGTGAACTGACCGCGGTTCTTCCTTCCCCTCCCCACCCCGAAAGCCTAACGTCACGCCCATGTCCGCCGCTCCCCTCCTGAAAGTCCAGGACCTCGGGGTCACCTTCCGCTCCAGCGGCAAGGAGACCATGGCCTCGGCCAACGTGAGCTTTGAACTCCGCCAAGGTGAAGTCCTCGCCGTCGTTGGCGAATCTGGTTCCGGCAAGTCGGTATCAGCCTTAGCCCTCACCCGCCTCCTGCCCGGCGAACCGACTTGCACCATCACCGGAAAAGCCTGGCTCGATGGCCGCGACCTCCTCGACCTGGACGAAACCGAGATTTCCAAGGTCCGCGGCAAGGAAATTGCCTACGTCTTCCAGGACCCAGGCACTTCCCTGAATCCCGTCTATACGATTGGCTTTCAGATTGGTGAAGCCGTCCGAATCCACAACCACCATGTCACCAATGTCGAGGCCGCCGTAATCAAGGCTCTTGAAGAGGTGCACATTAACGACCCGCGCAAAGTAGCCAACCAGTACCCGCACGAACTTTCTGGCGGGATGCAACAGCGTGCCATGATTGCCATGGCCTTGGCTTGCAACCCGCGCATCCTCATCGCCGACGAACCCACCACGGCCCTCGACGTCACGATTCAGAAAGAGATCATGGACCTGCTCGGACGCCTCCGCAAGGAACGTGGCATGAGTATCCTTTTGATTACGCACAACTTCGGTATCGTCGCCAACTTCGCCGACCACGTCCAAGTGATGCGCCACGGGCGCGTGGTCGAAAGCGGCACCGCGGAACATGTGATGAACCACCCGACGGACCCCTACACCAAGGGACTCATTGCCTGTATCCCGCGCCTCGGACAACGCCGCCGCCGCCTAACCACCCTCAACGAGGAACTTTCCCAGTCGTGAGTATCGCCCCTTCTGCCCTCCTCGAGATTCGTAACCTTTCGGTCCATTACCCGGGTCGCGCTAACTGGTTCTTCCAAAGTGCCGAGCCCAAGCGGGCCGTCGATGGTATCTCTTTCACCATCCCCAAAGGTAAGACCGTTGGCCTCGTCGGTGAATCCGGCTCCGGTAAAAGCACCACAGGCAAGGCCATCATCAAACTAGCCCCGCTGACGTCTGGCCAGATTCTCTACCAAGGCGCCGATATCGGCAGCATGGGTAACGCTGGCTTCCTGCCTTGGCGGAAGATGATCCAGATGATCTTCCAAGACCCGTATAACTCGCTCAACCCTCGCTCCGACGTGCTCGGGATTCTTTCGGAGCCGCTGGAGATTCACTTCCCAGATATGTCGAAGTCTGAGCGTGAGCAACGCTGTGCTGAGCTCCTCCGCGACGTCAAGTTGCCACCCGAACACCTCCGCCGCCACCCGCACGAATTCTCCGGCGGCCAACGCCAGCGCATCGGCATCGCCCGGGCGCTCGCCGTCCAACCCGAACTCATCATCTGCGACGAACCCGTCTCGGCACTAGACGTTTCCGTGCAGGCTGAAGTCGTCAACCTCCTCCAGGACCTGCAGGAAAAACTCGGCCTTACGTACCTTTTTATCGCACACGACCTCGCCGTCGTCGAGCACGTCAGCGACCACATCCTCGTCATGTCTAAGGGACAAATCGTCGAACAAGGCTTGCCGTCCGAAATCTTAAGCAACCCGCAACACGCCTACACCAAGACCCTCCTGGCGGCTGTGCCAAGGTTCTGATGTCCACGGAAGCACAGGGCGCGACTGCACCCCAGCTCGACGCCACCACGCGCGGCTTTGGGTGGATGTTGCTTGGCATGGCGGGATTCACGGCTTGGGACCAATGGGCCATCTGGAGCACCAAGGACGACTACACCTTCGGCTACCTTGTACCGGTCTTCTCGGGCTACGTGCTCTGGGAGCGGTGGGATGACCTCCGCGCATGGCTCGTAGGCAGCCGCTCGACTCCAGGTCCGGCCACCCGACCTTGGCTGCAACGCGTCATCGCTGCGCTGACTTTCGTGGCTCTGTTAACGTTTGCGCTGGGCGCCGCCGCCCGGGCCATCACTGGAACGGGTGTGGTGCCCACGCTGGCCATTGCCTTCGGTTTGGTGGGCACGGCCCTTGGCTGCACTTTCCTCTCCGTGCAAGGCCCGCAGCAAACCGAAGCCACCGGACGTGCCCGAATCACCGCTGTCGCCTTGATGCTCTTCCCTGTCGGCGTCTGGCTAATCTCGGGACCATTCCTTTACCTGATTGATAACCAAATCAAAGGGGAACTCCTGACGAACGTCACCGAGCTCGTCTCTGGTATTCTACGCGCGACCGGCCACACCATCCGGGTCAGCGGCAACACCATCATCTTCGCCAACAACGATGCCGTCGGCGTGGCGGACGCCTGCTCTGGCATTCGGTCATTCTCCGCCTGCGTGTTCGTGGGCGCTTTCCTCGGCGCCATCTTCCTAGAAGGCGAGCTCCTCGGCTCGCTCGTCCGACGCATGGCGATGATTGCGCTCTCGGCCGGCGCCGCCATCCTCCTCAACATCGGGCGCAATACCTACTTGGCTTTCCACGCGATGAACCACGGCTCACGCTCGTTAGACCGTGATTACAGCGGACTCGAACCAGGCAGCCCCGGTTTCTCGTCCTTCGGCACGGTGCATGATTTCGCAGGTAACGCCTCCATGTTGCTTGCCTTTTTAGTCCTACTCGCCTGCGTTCCTTTGCTTAACCGTCTCGGCCGAAGGCCCGCCTCCCCCGCATGAAGATTCTCCATATCACGCCGGAAATCGCCCCTTGGTCCAAAGCTGGCGGATTAGGGGACGCTACGTCCGCCCTGGCGAAAAACCTCGCCGCCCTCGGCCATGAGGTCCGCGTGGCTACGCCTCTTTATGGCTCCGTTCCGGGTCGTGAGCAGATGGGGACCGTATTGGACTCTCTTAAAGTCGATGTCGGCGGCGACCCCGCCAAAGCGGCCTGCCGCGTGCGGTCCGTCGACCTCGCACCGACGGCGCAGGTGTGGTTCATCGAACACGACGATTACTACGGGGCCCGTGAAATCTACCCAGCCCGCGAAGACACCGCCGAACGGGCCGCTTTCTTTGGACGCGCTGCCCTCGACGCCTGCCTCCAACTAGGCTGGATTCCCGACGTCATCCATTGCCACGACTGGACGACCGGGCTGATCCCGGTTCTCCTTAATACGACCCTGAAGTCTTCGCCACTCGGAGGCTGTGCGACGGTGCTTTCTATCCACAACCTGCAACATCAAGGGCTTCTGAGCCGTCGCATCCTGCCCTTCTTACGCTTGCCTGAATGGCTCTTTAAACCCGAGGAGCTCGAATGCCTCGGCGGCGTGAACTTCCTGAAGGGTGGTATCCTCCACGCTAACCGCATCATCACCGTCAGCGCGACCTACGCCCAAGAAATCCTTACGCCCGCCTTCGGGTTCGGCCTGCAAGACGTCGTCCTGCGTCGTCAAGCCCACCTGGACGGCATCCTGAACGGCGTCGACCTCGACGAATGGGATGCACAGAAGGATAAGCATTTGGCGAAAAACTTCAGTGCGCAGGACCTCGCTGGTAAACGCGCCTGCAAAGTTGACCTCCAGAAACAGTTCAAGCTGGCGGACGACTCCCAAGCCCCGCTCGTCGGAGTCATCTCCCGCCTCTGGGACCAAAAGGGTCTCGATCTCGCGGTACAGGCTCTACCCAAGTTCCTGCGCACGGGTCGGTTGCAGTTCGTATTACTCGGTAGCGGCGACAGTTGGCTCGAACAAGAATTCCGGCGCCTCGCCGATAACTTCCCCGGACGCGTCGGTATCCGTATCGGCTATGACCAAGCGCTCTCGCACCGCATTGAAGCCGGTTGCGACTTCTTCCTGATGCCAAGCCGGTTCGAACCTTGCGGACTTAACCAGATGTATTCGATGGCTTACGGCACGCTGCCCATCGTCCGTGCCACCGGCGGACTCGCCGACACCGTCCGTCACTGGAACTCCACCACCCAGCAAGGCACTGGCATCGTCTTCCAGCACGCCGACGTGGGGGCCGTCGAATGGGCCATCGAGCAGGCCTTAGCGCTCTACGCTCGCCCCGAAGACTTTATCTCCGCACAAAAACAGGCGATGCGAGAAGAGTTTAGCTGGCGGAAGTCCGCGCAAGCCCACGTGGCGTGTTACGAAAAGGCCTTGCAGCAGCGTTAATTGGCTAACTTTTGACATATCTGCCTATAATTTAGCAGGTGCCAACGGCTTTGTGTCAAAAAAGCGTCTGATTATTCTAGATCACGGCGGCCTCCCGAACTTTGGCATAGGTTGAGCATAAGGGCAGGTGCTATGAAACACACCTCCCTCCTGTCACTCCTCACCCTCACCGCTGCCTCGGCCATGGCCCAGTCAGCAGCTCCGGCCCCGGCGCTTACCACGTCGGGTAACCTGGCCTTCACCTCCGACTACGTCTTCCGCGGCATCACGCAGAATGGCGGCAAGACTGCTGTCCAGGGTGGCTTCGACGTTGCGCACACCTCTGGCCTCTCGGCTGGTGTTTGGGCTTCGAACGTCAACTGGACTGGCACCACCCTCGAAGTCGATGCGTATGCCGCTTACGGCTTCAACTTCACGAAAGACATCGCTGGTTCCGTAGGTTACATCGGCTACATCTACGAAGGCAATTCCTCGCTCAACACCAGCGAACTGAACGTCTCGGCGTCGGCCTACGGCCTCACCGCGAAGATCTCCTACGCTACGACCAACTACTTCGGTATCGTTGGTTCCGGCACCAAGTACTACGAACTGAACTATGCCTACGACGTCGCCGCGGTGAAGGGTCTCTCCCTCGCCCTCCACTACGGTATCACCGATGGCAAGAGCGCTGCCTCCAACGACAAGGATTACTCCATCGCGCTGTCCTACCCAGTCGCCGGCTTCACGGGCACCCTGGCCTTCTCCAACGGTAGCGGCTCCTTCGCTGGCACCTACGAAGGCATCACGGCCGTCACGCTGAAGAAGACCTTCTAATAGGGTTAACACTTAGGATATAGCATAGCCCAGGGGCGTCTTCCGAGAGGAAGACGCCCCTTTCTCTTTGTAGGGTTGAAAAACGGCCGATTTGGATAATGGTGGGCTTTCCGATGATTGAGTCCGCCCGCAAACCCGACTGGCTCCGCGCCAAGCTTCCCTCCGGTCCCGACTACCTCGAGACGCGGAAGAACGTCGACGAACATAAGCTGCACACGGTCTGCCAGTCCGCCCAGTGCCCCAATATGGGCGAATGTTGGTCCCGCGGCAGTGCGACCGTGATGATCCTCGGCAACGTCTGCACCCGTTCCTGCACCTTCTGCGCCGTCCTGTCCGGCCGCCCCAGCGAACTTGACCTCGGTGAACCCGCCCGCGTCGCCGAGTCCATCGCGCTGATGAACCTGAAGCACGTCGTCATCACATCGGTCGCCCGCGACGACCTCAAGGACGGCGGTGCTTCCGTTTGGGCCGCCACGGTGCGCGCCACCCGCCACCGCTGTCCCCAGACTACGATTGAAGTCCTGCCCGCTGACTTCCGTGGCGAACAGGAACACCTCGACATCCTGCTCGACGCGAAACCCGACATCCTTAACCATAACTTAGAGACGGTTGAACGTCTTCAACGTCCGGTCCGCAAGACCGCGCGTTATGAACGTTCCTTCTGGGTGCTCAAGCACGCCAAGTCCCGCGGCTTCATCACCAAGACCGGCCTCATGCTCGGCATCGGCGAACAAAAGGACGAAGTCGCCCAGCTGATTAAGGACATCGCCGCCGCGCAGGTGGACATCCTCACGATTGGCCAATACCTTTCGCCGAGTAAGGAACACGCCCCCATCGACCGCTGGGTTCACCCCGATGAATTCGCAGAATGGAAGACCTTCGCACTGGCCGCTGGGGTGAAGCATGTGGAATCCGGCCCGCTCGTTCGCTCGTCCTACCGGGCCGACGAACAAGTCGTGAAGTTTGACCTCCTCGCCCGTCGCTCCGCACCGACCCCCTAACCTGTGGACGGCCTGCCTCCTGTCGACTTCCGGGCCGAACTGAACGCGGAACAATACGCGGCAGTGACCTCGCCGCCGGGCCCGGCCCTCGTCCTTGCTGGCGCCGGTTCTGGCAAGACGCGCACGCTGACCTACCGCGTGGCGTGGCTCCTCCACCAAGGCGCCAAGCCCTGGGACATCTTGCTGCTGACGTTCACCAACAAGTCGGCCAAGGAAATGCTCGAACGCGTCGAGGACCTCACCGGCATCCCGCGTGGGCAGTTCTGGGGCGGCACCTTCCACTCGATCGGCCAACGCATCCTGCGCCGCAACGCTTTGGCTGCAGGCCGTTCGCCTGACTTCACCATCCTCGACCAAAAGGAGTCGGAACACCTTTTCTCCGAAATCGTTAAGGCCAGCGACGGGGCTTTCATTAAAGATAAGACCAACCCCAAGGCGGGGGTTATCCTCGATGCCTACTCCCACTCCCGTAATACGCTCCGGCCCGTGGCTGAGGTCATCAGCGAGCGTTTGGACTGGATGAAGGGCGGGCCCGAAAAGCTGGTCGGTTTTTGCGATGCTTATGAGGCCGCGAAGAAGGAACGTAACGTCTGTGACTTCGATGACTTGCTCGTGCTCTGGCTGCGCGTGCTCGAGAACGACCCCGCCGCGCTGGAACACTATCGCCGCCGCTTCCAGTACTTACTAATCGACGAGTTTCAGGACACCAACCGCCTGCAGAGTCGCATCATCGACCTCCTCGGCTCGCACCACCAAATTATGGCCGTTGGCGACGATGCGCAGTGCATCTACACGTGGCGCGGGGCCGACTGGGAAAACATCGTCGCCTTCCCTTCGCGCCATCCCGGCACGCTGATTCATACCATCGATACGAACTACCGTTCGACGCCGGAGATTCTCGCCTTCGCCAACGAAATCCTCAGCCACCGGCCGCGCATCGAAGGCTTCGATCGCCGTCTCAAGGCTGTGCGCCCTGGCGGCCAGCCCCCAACGGTCTTCACCATCGGTGATACGTCGCAGCAGGCCAAACTGATTGGCCGCAAGATCATCCAGTTGCACAACGAAGGCCATCCGCTGGCCGACATCCACGTGCTTTACCGAGCCCATTACCAATCGCTCGAGCTCCAGATGGAACTGAACGCCTTGGGCATCCCGTTCGTCATCACCAGCGGCCACAAGTTCTTCGACCTCATTCACGTCAAGGATGTGCTCGCGCACCTGCGCTTCATCCAGAACCCACAAGACCAGGTGGCCCTATCCCGCCTGCTCTGCCTTTTGCCTAAGGTGGGTCCGGTCGCCGCCGATAAAATTACCCGCGCCGCGAAGGAAGTCGAAGCAGCGCAAGGCCGTGGTATGGTCCGGGCACTCCGCGATTCGGCAGTACTCAAGAAGGTACCGGAATCCGCGAAGGATGATTTTAACGACCTAACGATTACCCTTGAGGACATGCTCGAGGGGATTGAAGCCGCCCGCCAGAAGCCCGTCCCCACGAACCCGGCGGCCGACCTCTTCACTGCCGCCCGCGACCGCTCTGATGAAAAAGTTGCCCGCACGCCCGCCGAGACCACGCGCGTTTGTATCGAAGGTTGGTATGGCTCGCACCTCAAGACGCTCTTCCCGGACTGGAAAGACCGTGAACAGGATCTCACTGGCTTGATTGGGTTCGCCGCAAAGTTCGAAGAACTCACCGACCTCGTCGCGCAGGTCGTGCTGCTCAATGGCGAATCCTCGGATAAAAAACCTGAGCCCGACCAGGATATGCTACGCCTGACGACCATTCACCAGTCCAAGGGTTTGGAGTTCCCCATCGTCTTCCTACTCGGCGTCGCGGACGGGCTCCTCCCCTTGACCCGAGCCATCGATGACGGCGACGTCGAGGAAGAGCGCCGGCTCTTCTACGTCGCCTGCACCCGGGCCGAAAACTTACTCTACCTCTTCGCCCCACGCTTCGCGGTTTCAGGCGAGGGCTACCGACCGCTCGACCCCTGCCGTTTCCTTGAGGAAATGAGCCCAGATTGTTACGAATTGGCCGATTATGCCCACCGTCGGCTCTAGGTCGGCGCCCCCGTTATGACAGCTCAAACCGGGGTAGTGGCTTGCCATTGCCAAGGTCGGGCTTTTATGACTCAAACCAATCTTTATTAGCCACCATCATGCCTAAGGTACTCGTCGCCGACAAAATTTCCGCCACCGGGGTCGCCCTCCTCAAAGCCCAGCCGGGTTATGAGGTCGTCGAAGCCTATGGCTCGACCCCTGAGAAGGTCCTCGCCCTCGTCGCCGACGTGGACGCCATCTTGGTCCGTTCTGAGACCCAGATCACCCGCGAAGTCCTCGCCGCCGCCCCTCGCCTCGTTTGCGTCGGCCGTGCCGGTGTGGGCGTCGACAACATCGACGTCGATGCCGCCACCGAACGCGGCGTCATCGTGATGAACACCCCTTCGGGTAACACCATCGCGACCGCTGAGCTGACGTTCACGCACCTGCTCTCCCTAGCCCGCCCCGTACCCGAAGCCGTGCAGTCGATGCGCGAAGGCAAGTGGGACCGCAAGACCCTCTCTGGCACCGAACTCTTCGGCAAGCACCTCGGCATCCTCGGCCTTGGCCGCATCGGCGCCGAAGTCGCCAAGCGCGCCAACGCTTTCGGCATGAAGGTGCTCGCTTACGATCCGTATCTCACCGAAGCCCGCGCCAAGGCCCTTGGTGTGACGATGTCGACCCTCGACGAAGTGTTCGTGCTTTCCGAGTACATCACTGTCCACATGCCACTGACCCCTCAGACGGAAGGTATCGTCAACGCTGCGGCGTTCGCCAAGATGAAGAAGGGCGTGAAGATTGTGAACTGTGCCCGTGGCGGGATCGTCGACGAAGCCGCTCTCGTGGCCGCGCTCGCTTCCGGCCAGTGTGGCGGTTGCGGATTCGACGTGTTCGTCGATGAGCCGATGGCCAAGGATCACCCTCTCCGAGCCTTCCCCAAGGCCCACCTTTCTCCGCACCTCGGCGCCTCGACGGCCGAAGCCCAGGAAAACGTCGGCGTCGAAGTCGCGGAAGCCGCTATCATGGTGCTCAGCGGCGGTTCGCCCGCCAACGCGGTCAACCTGCCCTCGGTCGACTCGCAGACGCTCTCGAGCATCCGCCCTTTTCTGGCCCTCGCTGAAAAGCTGGGTGCCATCGCCCGTCAGCTGGCTGCCCCGGGCCGCGTCGAAGCACTCCGCCTGACTACCTTCGGAACGGGCTCCGACCAAGGCGCTGACGCCATCGCCCGCTCCATCCAGCGTGGTTACCTCCGCGGTATCGTGGAAGGCGTCAATGACGTCAACGCCCCGAGCAAGCTCAAGGCTCTCGGCGTCGAAGTGCAGACCATCCGCTCTTCGGCTGAAGCTGATTACAAGGAACTCATTCTCGTCGAAGCCCTCCTCGCAGGCGGCAAGTCCGTCTCCGTCGCCGGCACGGTCCTCGGCAAGGCCCAGTCCGCCCGCGTCGTCTCCATTAACGGACGCACGCTCGAGTTCGTCCCTGAAGGCAAGTTGCTCCTCATCGAAAACCAGGACCAGCCTGGCATCATCGGCGCCCTCGGCAGCCTCCTCTCCAAGGAACGCGTCAACATCGCGAACATGGCCCTCAGCCGCACTGGCGGAGCGAACGCGCTCGCGGTCTACCAGCTCGACACCGCTCCCGGTGCCGCCGCCTTGGCTGAGATTCTCCGCAACCCGGCGATCGTCAGCGCTAAGCTGATCGACGCCTAAGCAATGTTCGTTGCCCTCGGGATCAGCGCCTTAGTCGGATACCTCCTCGGTTCCGTCAACTTCGCTGTGCTTGTGGCCAAGCGCCACGGCATCGACATCCTGAAGGAAGGCTCTGGCAACCCCGGCGCCACCAACGTCAAGCGCGTGCTCGGCAAGGGCCCGGGCAACCTTGTCTTCGCCCTCGACGCGCTCAAGGGCTTCGTGGGTGCCGGCCTCCCCCTCCTGCTCCTCAAGTCCTCCGAACCTAACCAAGAAATCGTCTTCGTCATTTGCGTCGCAGGCTTAGCAGGCACGCTGCTGGGCCACTGCTTCTCTTGCTTCTTGGGTTTCAAAGGCGGCAAGGGCGTGGCCTCGACCATCGGCGGGCTCGTGGTGCTCCTGCCTGTCCCCATCGTGATTGGCGCCGCGCTGTGGGCTATCGCCTTCTACGCCACCCGCTACGTCTCCGTCGCTTCGCTGGCCCTCGGCCTCTCCCTCCCGCTTTCCTGCTGGCTCTTGCCGAAGTTCACATCGCTGCAATTCGGCACCGCCCAACTCATATTCGCCGGCGCCATCGCCCTCTTCAACGTCTGGACGCACCGATCCAATATCGGTCGTCTGCTCCGCGGCGAAGAGAATAAGTTCACCAAGAAAACTTCCTGATTTTCATGTCCGCCCCTCGCACCATCGGTATCGGTATCCTTGGCTTCGGCACCGTCGGCCAAGGCGTCTGGAAGCACCTCTCTGAAAAGCAGTCCGACCTTGAATCACGCCTCGGCGTGAAGCTCGACCTCCGCAAGGCCTGCGTCCGCGACCTCAAGAAGAAGCGCGCGGTGAAGATTCCCGCTGGCAAGCTGACCAAGAACCCAAACGAGATCATCGACGACCCTAAGGTCCACGTGGTCTGCGAACTCATCGGTGGCACCACCAAGGCCCGTGAACTCACCCTTCGGGCACTCCGTGCCGGCAAGGTTGTCGTCTCCGCTAACAAGGCCCTCCTCTGTGAGCATGGTCCAGAAATCTTCGCCGCCGTCCGCCAGCATGGTGGCCAGTTCCTCTTTGAAGCCAGCGTCGCTGGTGGTATCCCCATCATCAAGGCCATCCGGGAAGGCCTCGTCGCCAACCGCTTTGAGCTCATCGTCGGCATCCTCAATGGCACCTGTAACCACATCCTCACCCGCATGGGCGAAGATGGCCTGTCGTTCGCGGATGCCCTTAAGGAAGCCCAGGTTCTCGGTTACGCTGAAGCTGACCCAACCCTCGACGTCGACGGCATCGACGCTTGGCACAAAGCCTCCATCCTCGCCTGGCTCGCCCACGGCAAGTGGGCTCCGAGCAACCGCACGCTCGTCGAAGGCATCCGTAATATCGGTCCGGCCGATATCGACTTCGCCCGCCGTTTCGGCTTCGCCCTCAAGCACCTCGCCGTCATCCGCCGCGACTTCAAAGCCAACTGGATGACCGTCGGTGTGTACCCTGCCCTCGTCCCTAATCGCGACATCCTCGCCCGTGTCACCGGCGTGAATAACGGCATCACCTTGCGTGGTGACGTCGTCGGTGCGACAACGCTGACCGGCCGCGGGGCTGGCGGGGACGCCACTGCTTCCGCCGTCATCGGCGACATCGTGGACGCCATCGCCGCCCTCACCGGCAACACCAATTCGGGTCTCACGGCTGACAGCCTAGCCGCCCGCGAAAGCCAGGGCAAAAAGGTCCGCATGGCCGATCTCCCCGAGATTGTCTCGCCCTTCTACCTGCGCCTCTCGCTGCTCGATAAGGCCGGCGTCTCCGAAGGCATCTACCGCATCTTCTCGAAGCACAAGGTCTCCATTGC
>CAIXHF010000101.1 GCA_903919185.1 uncultured Opitutia bacterium
CATGATTCCGAACCCTCCGCCGCACTCGCCTGGCTGGCCCGCCAGCGCAAAGGCCAGCCCGTTGACTTCAGCCTGAATGCCGTCACCTCGCCGCAAGCACCCTCGGTGGAAGTAGGGAAGTAACTCCGCGCCCAAACAGCTATGAAACTCCGCCCTGCGTCTAACGCCTTCCTTGCCCTACTCCTCAGCATGGGCGCGCTCATCGCGGCGGAACCGACGTTGCGCCTGACCAGCCCCACCGCCCAGGCAGTTCTGCAGCGACAGACCGCCAACGCAGGCCGCGTGCTGGTGGGCGGCGAAGTCCAGTCGGACACACCGGTCAGCGTGGAGATCCGCCTCGATGGAGGCGAATGGAAGCCCGTGCCGACGATGGAAAACCCTGGCACTATCGTCGTCCAAAGCTTCTCCCAAACCCTCGAGCTCCCCAAGGGCATGCATACGCTCGAAGCCCGCGCGGTCCGCGACAAGCAACCGCTGGCCAGCACGTCCAAGGTCCAGTTTGGCATCGGTGAGGTCTTCGTCGTGACGGGTCAGTCGAACTCCGCGAACCACGGTGCCGTAAAGACCAAGGCCACATCCGACCAAGTGTTCTCGCTCACGCCGAAGGGCACCTGGCAGCCCTGCGTAGACCCGCAACCGGGGGCTTCCGGCGGCGGCGGCAGTATTTTGCCCGCCCTCGGCGACGAACTCCAGAAACGCCTCGGCGTTCCGATCGGCTTCATCCCCTGTGGCATCGGAGCCACCAGCATCCGGGAATGGCTCCCCACCGGCGTCCCCTTCCCGAACCCGCCGACCATCGTGAGTCGCGTGCGTAAGACCGCCGACGGCGCATGGGAAGCCGACGGCAAGGCCTATGCCATGCTCGTGACTCGTATGCGCTCCGTGCCGTCCTTCCGCGCGGTGCTCTGGCACCAAGGTGAAAGCGACGCTAACCAGAGCGACCAGACGCGCACACTATCCGGCAAACTGTATGCGGAATACCTGACCAAGCTCATCGCCGGTGCAAACAAGGATAGCCAACGGACCGCCCCTTGGTTCGTCGCCCAAGTCAGTTACCACGGCCCCACGGACGTCGGCTCCGAAGATATCCGTGCTGCTCAAGCCAGCCTCTGGAAGGATAAGTTTGCGCTCGAAGGGCCAGACTCCGACGCCCTCCGCGGCCCGCTCCGCGACAACGGCGGTAAGGGAATCCACTTCTCCGGCGAAGGGCTCAAGGCCCATGCCCATGCTTGGGCTGAAAAAATGATTCCCTGGATTGAAGCCCAACGCTAAACTGTTTTTATTATGTTATTAAAATCCCTGAGCTTCCTATTTTTAGGCACCTTGGCCGTCCAAGCGGAGCTGTCTCCCACCGTGTATCGGCAACTCCAAGCCGAAGCCCCGGAAGCTCTGCAGATCACGGTCGAAAAAGTGGAGACTAAGGTCACCCTAGGCAAAGACGGTACGGATACCGAAGTGACCGCGACCGCCACGGTCAAAGGCGTGACCCGCTCCGCCACCGGCCTGAAGGTGGACGCGACTATCACGATACACTACAACGTGATTCGTAGCGTGGTCCCCATGGTGGGACCCAGCCCCGTGCCCGTGCTCGAAAAGGCCAAGACGACCGCCGCCTTCCTGAAAAAGGACGCCCAAGGCCAATACGCCCCAGCGGCCCGCGGCATGAGCTTCACCCAGCTGTAAGCGGGTAAATTCGGCTTTCCTTTGGTCGGGCTGGTGAGATTCGAACTCACGACCTCTTGCACCCCATGCAAGCGCGCTACCAGACTACGCTACAGCCCGAGAAAGGAAGGTTCGTTAAGCCCAAGGGGGGCGAAGTTGTCAACCCGACAAACAAAACCGCCCCTTTCCTCGACAGGAAGGGCCTGATTACCTAGTAATTAACCATGCGACGTCTCCCCACGCTCCTGCTGTTGGCCATGGCCGGACTGGCCTCTGCCGCCGAGTCTCGTCCCAATATTATCTTCATCTTAGCCGACGACCTCGGGTACGGCGAAGTGGGCTTCATGGGGCAGACGAAGATCCTGACTCCTAACGTCGATCGCCTGGCCAAAGAAGGTCTCGTCCTGACCCGACACTACTGCGGCAACGCGGTCTGCGCGCCTTCCCGCTCGGTCCTGATGACCGGCCTGAACCCCGGCCGTGCCCCGGTCCGCGACAACCTGGATGTCGGCAAGGGCGAACAGATTCCCCTCCCCGCTGGCATCACGACCTTACCCAATATCTTACGTCAAGCAGGCTACGCCACGGGAGCGTTTGGTAAATGGGGTCTCGGCGGCTACGATTCCACCGGTCGACCTGACATCCAAGGGTTCGATAAGTTCCTCGGCCTCACGAGCCAATGGGTCGCGCATAGCCACTACCCGCCCGCAATCTGGGAAGACGGCAAGGAAGTGTCGCTCGACAATGGTGAGAAAGGCGTGCCTGGCCACGGTGGCTTCCCGGCCGGCGCCGACCCACAGGACCCGAAAGCTTACGCGGCCTTCACCGGCAAGGACTTCGCGCCCGATCGCTTCATCGCTGGCGCCGAAAAATTCATCGCGGCCAACGCCCAACGTCCGTTCTTCCTCTACTTCGCCTCGCCACTACCGCACGTTTCGCTCCAGTTACCCGCCGAGGACCTGAAATCCTACGAGGGAAAATTCCCCGAGGACAAGCCCTTCGCCCCTGCTGCCAAGGGCTCCTACGTCCCCAACCGCACCCCGCTCGCCACCTACGCGGCGATGATTACGCGCCTTGATAAAGACGTCGGACGCCTCATGGCCGCCCTTGAGAAAGCGGGCGTAGCGGGCAACACGCTCATCGTCTTCACGGGCGACAACGGTGCGACGCACGATGTCGGTGGGGTGAATACAAAATTCTTCAACTCTGCCGGCGGACTCCGCGGGCTCAAGGGCTCCCTCCACGAAGGCGGCGTCCGGGAACCGACGGTTCTACGCTGGCCCGCCAAGGTTGCGGCCGGTACGCGTTCCGATCGGCTCTCAGGGTTTGAAGACTGGCTCGCGACGTTCGCCGAACTGGCCCAAGCCAAGGTGTTGACGACCCATAGCGGCGAAAGCCTCGTGCCCACGCTCCTCGGCGCCAAGGAAGCCCGCCACGCCCCACTCTACCGCGAGTTCCCTGGCTACGGGGAACAGCAGGCCATCTGGGAAGGTAAGTGGAAGGCTATCCGCACCGAGATGGGTAAGCAGATGACCACTGCCGGCAAGGTGACCACGCAGCTCTACGACCTCGAAGCCGACCCCGCGGAGTCGAACGACCTCGCTACAAAATTCCCCGAAATCGTCAAAGACCTCGAAACCAAGATGGCCGCCAACCACGTGCCCGACGAACGCTTCCCGCTCGCCGGCGTGGACGCCGAGGCGACGGCCCCGAAGGCCAAAGCCAACGCCAAGGCGGCCGCCAAAAAACAGGCCGCGGCCAAGTAAGCATGCGACTGACGCTCACCTTGCTGGCCTACGCGACGCTCGCGTTGGCCGCCGATCCGGCGGCCGATGAGCTCCCGCCGGGCGCGAAAATGAGCTACCTCGACAACGGCGTTATCCGCGTCGGGGTCGACCTGAACCACGGCGGCGCCATCGTCTACTTGGCGCCTAAGGACGGCCGCAACCTGATTAACAACTACGACC
>CAIXHF010000102.1 GCA_903919185.1 uncultured Opitutia bacterium
GCCAAGGAGCGCACCTTGCCCAGATACTCGCCCTCGACCTTCGTCGCGCCGGTGAGGGCGACGAGTTGTTGGGTGTCGAGTGAGATGGACATGGGCTGAAATAAACCGCCCCTGACGAGCAGGGGCGGTTGGTCTTATTTAGCGGCCGGCTTGTCGCCAGCGGGTGCCACTGGAGCGGCCGGAGTAGCCGGTGCGGCCGGCACTTCGGCCGGCTTGTAGCCGGCGTTCAGGACCTTCACGACCTCATCGGTGATGTCGAGTGAAGCGTCGGTGTAAAGAGAGACGCCCTTCGGAAGGACCAGCTGCAGAGACTTCGCCTTGGAGATTTTTTCCACTTCGGCACGGACCTCAGCGCCAATCGTCTTGGTCATCTCGGCCTGACGCTGCTGGATAGTGGCGTTGGCTTCCTGAATGAACTTCTGCAGTTCGGCGCGACGCTGCTGAAAGACTTCCGATTTGCTTTGGAATTCGGCTTGGACCGACTTCTTCCCAGCTTCGCTGAGGAGCGGGCTTTGGCCGCGCTTCTCGATGGCTTGCAGTTCGGCAATCATACCTTCGACTTCTTTGCCGCGCTCGTTGATGGCGGCCTGAGCGGCGACTTGGGACTTCTGGATGTCCCCCTGAATGGCGACGGCCTTGCCGTATTTCTTCATCACTTCTTCGGCGTCGACGACCGCAACATTAGGGGCAGCGGCGTGCAAGGTGACCGCGGCGAAGGCAAGGGCTAGGAAAAAAGACTTCATAGTGTGGAGAGGTAGAAGGTTGGCGGAAGGCTTGGCAATCAAAAGACGGTTCCGAAGCTGAAGTTGAACTTCATCGGGCCGCTATTGAGCGCGGCCCCGGTAGCTGGGTTTTTCGTGGTCTGCAGAGGAAAACCGAAATCGAGGCGCATCACCGAGCCACCAAGGAGGATACGCATCCCGACCCCAATGTCGGAGTTGGCCTCGGACAGACTGAACCGGGCGGCGTCCTTATTTACGAAACCATAGTCGTAAAAAGCCGCGAAGCGGAGGTTGTCGGCCGCCTTGATCGTATACTCCGCACTCAGGTAACCATAGGTCAGGCCCCCGACCGGCTGGTTACCGTTAGTCGTGTCCCAAGTCGAGGCCGCCCCGACATCATTATAGTCGAACCCACGCATATCGTAGGGCCCACCCAGGTAGAAGCGCTCGTAGAATGGCAGGGAGCCGCCGGAGCCGGCGATGGTCCCAACGCGACCAAGCAGGGCAAGGGTTTGCTCACTAGTCGGCGAGAGCAGAAACCACTTACCCGTGCGTAGTTCGGTCCTAAAGTAATCCAAGCTACCGCCGAGGCCGTTGCCAGCGATTTCCTCGGAGAGTGAAAGCCGCGAACCCTTAGTCGGGAAGTTATAGTTATCACGCGTATCCCGCGTCAGAGAGAGCGTCACCGAGGAAATCGTCTTGGGGTGACCATCCTCAGCCTTGACGTCGAGGGGGGCGGTGGCGGTCACGTTGCCCACGCTGACACGGCGTAAGTCGTAAGCGATGCGGCCTTCGACGATACCGAAGAGACGACGGCGTGCATAGACGCCGACGCCTTCATTGACGACATTGTAGTTGCCCGAGAAATAGCCCGTGTAGCGACGCTCCAGTTTATAGCCGACCGCCAAATCACGTTCCCAGAGCGACGGCTCTTCGAAGGAGTGTTCGAAGGCGTTGGAGAGGCTACCTGCCTGCAGCTTGATACGGAACTTCTGGCCGCCGCCGCGATACCAGCCCTCGGGGTTGGCATAGTCGAAGTTACCCTCGGAGTACTCGACGAAGCCGACGAGTTGCTCCACCGTGCTATAGCCCGCACCAAAACTGACCGAACCAGTACTACCCTCTTTGACGATGACGCGGAGGTCGCTTTGGTTTGGAAACGGCGTCGGTACCGGGAAGACCCGGACGTCTTCAAAGAACGCCGTATTCTTCAGGCGCAGCTCGGAGGAGCGGACGCGGGCCAAGTCAAAGACTTCGCCGGGGGTCAGCGCCAACTCACGTGCAATCACAGTGGAACGCGTCTTAGTGTTCCCCTGGATATCCAAGGAACGGACGGTGTAGCGCTCCCCTTCCTGAATCTTGAAGGACACGGCGATGGCGCCCGTCTGGAAGTTGGGCGCCCGGAGGGCTTCCACCTGTACATTCTGGTAACCCATCTGTCCGTAATACTCCTTCAGCTTCTCGGTGGCGGTATCTAAGGCCACCGTTGCGAAGGCCTCACCTGTAATGAAACGATCCACTTCAGGGCGATAGGCACCAGGACGCAAGGACGGTGAAGCGACCACCTTCTGCAGCGCCTCGGTCGTAAAGATTGGGTTCGTCGCTCCGAGCTTATTACCCGAGATGGCCAAGGCACCGATGGTGTAACGCCGGCCTTCCTTTACCTTGAAAATGACGTCCATTTTACCGGCGCCATCCTTCAGGTCTTTGAGGGAACATGCCTTCTCCGGATCGAGGTCCTCGACTTCAACGTCCAGGAAGCCTTTGGAGCGATAGAAATCCCGTATGTGGTTGCAATCTTTGCGATACTCCTCGGGGTCGAGGCGGCTGGAAAAGAGGCCCCCGAAAAGTCGCTTCCAGAAGCCCGGCTCCTCCGTCTTCATTTCCGCGCCGGCGATAATCTCCTTCTCCGTGAGGGCCGAGGCGCCCTCGATACGGATAAAATCAATCGCCAGGCGAGGGCTTTCACGGGCGGTCAGCTCGACGCGCACACCCGGCGGCCCCTTGGCCTCGGGCGCTATCTTGGCTTCCAATACTATGAAAGGGCGTTCCTTGCGGAGCTCTTTCTGTAAGGCCTGCATAGCCCGCTGCATCGCGGCGGCATCGAGCGGTTCACCCACGCTGAAACCAGCGACCTTTAAGGCATCCGACTCGAGGTCGATTAACTTCCCACCCGCGATGATTTCCCGGAGAATCGGGCGTGGCTCAACGGTAATTTCTAAGTCGATTAGTCCGGTCTGCGGGTCCAATTTCGGCACCACCCTAACCTGGTTAAAACGACCAGTGGCGTAAAGTAAACGAACCGTGCTAGTGACGGCATCTTTCGAAAACGGCTCACCCGCCCGTACGGCGACATGTCCGAGAATGAAGGCCTCCGGGGCCGGAAGAGTTTCAGTATTATTTTTCCCTTTCTCGTCTGGGATGATTCTCTCCGCTTTGATGGTAACTTTGCCGACCATCAGGGGCTTTTCGAGGGTCGATAAATTTACCTGGGCAAGACTCCCTAAGGGCACCAAGGCCAACGCGAAGCAGGCGGCCCGGAGGAAACTCCGGCATACGGTCACATTATTCATTGGAATGGGTTTTGGCAGGTGTTTCGAACCTTGTCAGCCCTGGATTCCAGAGCAGGTCGAGGTCATTGGTGGGGCCGTTACGGTTCTTAGCCACGATTAATTGGCGGGCATAGCACCCATCTTGGCCCATTTGCTCGGCCTCGGCTTCGGCCGCCTTGCTTTGGCTAACATTAGGGCGGGAAATCAGCATCACGATATCGGCGTCCTGCTCGATGGAGCCCGACTCGCGCAGGTCGGACATCTTAGGCTGGCGAGCCTCGTCCTCGGACTTTCGGTTGAGCTGGGCGAGGGCGATGATGGGGATTTGAAATTCCTTAGCCATGGCCTTGATACTACGGGATACCTCGGCGATTTGCTGTTCGCGCGCTATGCTGGAGTCCAAGCCATTGATGAGCTGGATGTAGTCGATGACGACCATGTCGAGCTTACGGCGACGGGCAATCCGCCGGCACTTAGCCCGGATCTCGAGAATCGTCTGGCCGCCGTTGTCATCGACAATCAGCGGCTTTCCGCGGTATTCATTGGAAGCCTGCACGAGGTCGAGCTGTGTCTGGGCGTCGGGCCGGCTGGAGCGCATCTTCTGTAAGTTGACGCGGGCGCGGGAGCACAGGAGGCGCATCGCCAATTCCCGGGCCGGCATTTCCAGGGAGAACATCACGACATGCGCGGGTTCGCGGCCAGAGTTAGGCGGCGGGAACAGCGCGGCTTCGATAAAGTTGAGGGCGATGGAAGTCTTACCCATGCCCGGGCGGGCCGCGACGACGATCATCTGGCCGCTTTGGAAACCATAAGTCAACGTATCCAGCTCCCGGAAGCCCGTCGGTACGCCTTGAACGCGGCCGTTTTCCGCGATCATCCGGGCGACCATCTCCATCGCCTCTTCAATCGGCTTGTCGATCTGCTGCGAAGTTTCGGCGATGCGGCTTTCGCTAATACGGAAGAAGGATTGTTCGACGTCCTCGAGGAGGCGATCGATGCCTTCGGTGTGAGCGTGGGCCTTCTCGACAGTGCTGACCGAAGTGGAAATCAGGCAGCGCAGGAAGTGCTTCTCGCGCACGATGACCATCCAATGCGGGGCGTGCGCCGAAGAGGCTACCTGACCAGTCAGTTCGTTGACATAGGCGGCGCCCCCGGCGGAATCAAGGCGGGCATCGCGACGGAGCTGCTCCGTCAGCGTGATCTCGTCGATACCCGTGTTGGCCTGCGACAGTTTGACCGCGGCCGCATAGATATCCTGATGCTTCGGGTCGAAGAAGAAGTCGGGCGTGATTTTCTCGGAAAGGCAGCGCTGGAGCGTTTCGCCATCGATAATAATACTCGCGATCAACCCGCGCTCGGCGTCGAGGTTATGGGGCGGCACGCGGTCGCCGTAACTAGGCTGGGTATCGCGGCGGTTGCGGGGGGACCGGCCGGCGGGGAAATCACTCATGGAAGGGGTGGACTTTGCGGGGGGACGAGAGGGCTGCACAGTCCGAATTAACGGCAAGTTACACGCACCCCTTTGTGAACAAAGTGGTAGGCTATTGTCATAAATGCCATAATTTAAGGCTGCCTAGGGGCCCGTGACAGTCCGGTGGCAAAAAGGCACCTAGCAGGTTAAACCCCGTGTCCCTCTCTCCAATAGAATAGACCCCCAAACTGCGGAGTCTGAATGTGCATTATGTGGTTTCACCTTGTCATGCTCGCGGCGGCTTTACCGGATCCGGAAGCCATCCCCGTGACCGTGAAGCTGATGAGCTTCGACGCTCCCCAGCGCGAAGTCGCCGTCCTTAATGCCGCCGGTAAGCCGGTACCCATTCAGCTTTATTCACACAGCCTCACGGTCGCTATCACCAGCCAGGCGAAAGCGGGGAAGTTTAGCGTGTTCGGCAAGCCGGCTGACCAAGACCCCAAGGCCCCCCTCCTCGTCCTCGCGGCGGCGGACCTTCCCCCTGGTGAAGACAAACTCATTGCCATCGTTTCGGGTGTCGGGGCCTCCACTCGGCTTAGCCTCATACCCGATAAAACTACCGAAAACGCCGCGGGGACGATTCGCTTTTTCAACCTGTGCCCCCAACCCGTTGGCCTAAGTATGCCCGGTGAGCGTCAAGTCATCCCCTCAGGTAAAGAAATCACTCTTCGCCCGAAGGTAAAACACTCCGAGTACGGGCAAGCGCAATTCTTCCTGCCCAAGGAGGACGAGGGCTGGCAAGTCGCGGGCGGCCTTCGCTGGCTGCAACTAGAAGATATCCGCTCCATCCTCTTCCTCTTGCCCGCCCCCGGAGATACTGGGATGATTGTGATTCGGGGCGTTGAAGAGCGCATCGCCGAAGAGATCAAGGCGCCCGCGGCGCCTGCACAGGATAAGAAGGTCTCGAAAAGTAAAGTCCTTCGCTAAGTGAACCCAGCGCCTCTAGAAAACCCCAAGGCCAAGCAAGGGTTTTCCTTGGTACTATCGTTGACGATTATGGCCATGATCGTGCTGACCGTCTTAGTGCTGGCCGCTTTTATCACGGTGGAAACGCAGGCCTGCAAATGGCAGGCCCTCAGAGCCCGAGCACGGCTCAATGCGACTATGTCCGGGCGCCTCGCGCTGGCCCACCTTCAGCAATCCGCCGGCCCCGACGTACGTAGCACGGCCACCGGCGAACTCGCCTGTAACCCTGCCCCAGTCAGCCCCTATGATCCCAATCTGGCATGGAGTACTCGCCCCGGCCAAGGACAGCGCTATTGGACCGGTGTCTGGCGCACCAACAAGCCAGACGAACCACCCCAATGGCTCATCAGCGGACGCGGCGGCAAACCGCTGGACGACTCAGTCCCCTATCTACTCCAGACAACCAGCCTAGCCGGCACGACCGACTATGACTTAGGCTACTGGGCTCCGTGGCAGACGGACTACCCGTTGGCCTTTTCGGCGGGCGGCGCGGAATCATTCGCGGCCTTGGTTGGCAACGGTAGCGCCACGCTGGACCCAGGACCAGACGGACTCATCGGCACCAGTGATGACGTCGATGGACGCGTGGCGCTACCGAAAATTCCGCTACCAGGAGCATGGCCCAACTCCACCACTGGGAATTTCGCCTACTGGATCGGAGACGAAGGCGTGAAGGCCGCCATTCACCTCAACGAGATCCGCGACCCTGCCAAAGCCGCGCCTTCCGCACTCACAACCGCCACCACGCTACGCTCACCAGGTCGACGCGGAACAGAGCTACTCCTCGGCCAGAAGAGCGTCGACCCTTACGAAGCGACCCGACCCGCGATCATCTCCGCCGCCACGCTTACCCTGCTGACTGGGTACAACGAGAACGACCCCGCGGCTAACGGCCTGCCCGCCAATAAACTGACTTTCCATCACCACACGCTTTGGTCGGCGGGCGTCCTCGCCGACAGTTACCGGGGCGGCCTCCGGCGAGACCTCTCGTTAGCCTTCGAGATGGATGACTCCCAGTTCGATAAATCTGACTTCGGCTCAGGTGCCGGCCACGAAACCTTGACGGAGGCCTACACCACCGACTTGTTGCTCGGTAAACGAAGCTCCTGGTTCCCCAGCTATGGAACTGCGAAGGTCAACCCAGGGCTCATCAGCTCACCCGATCCACGCCCGCGGGTCTGGGTTCCGATGTATGAAGTGAACGCAGATAACCCCGGGCGTAACCTCGGGAACACGGGAACCAAGTACTTGCCTTGGACGCCGGTCTTCATTCGCGAAGACGAGGTCGTCGGCCAGCCGCTGACCGACACGAGTAAGAGTCCGGCGACGGCGACGGTGAATTCGCTTTGGGACAAGCAACCGCGCCGGCTTGTCGGCCCTCTCTGGCATCTCGTCCGCGACTACTACCGCCTCTACAAAGACGTCGACTGGACTGGCAATGTGCCAGCCTTAGGCGCCCGCGCCTTCTACCCCAATACCAACCAATTCGATAAAGGCGGCTACCGCATGCACAAGTATGCGCGCTTCGATTTGGACGACGCCTTATGGTCGGGCGGCGGCAAGGTCACCTCCCCGTTCACCGACGGTTACGATAGTACAACTGACCCTTTGGGCTGGGTCAACGGACTCAAAGGGGGCGACCTTACGGGCCACGGCGTGGGCCGCTTCATCCCGCGAGCCGTGCGTGGTGCCTACATGCCCACGGTGCACCGCTTCACCATGGTATTCTCTTTGCGGCGGGTGAACGTAGGCACCGACTTCACCCTGAAACTGGTCTGCACGCCCGTGCTCGTGCTACACAATCCCTACAACGTAAGGATTAAACTCAAGGAGCCGGAGACAACTGAGCCCGACCCGCGCGTCAAAGGCGGCCTAAAGCTGGTCTTCTCGCAGTTCGACCAGATGCGCCTGCAGATCTTTACCCATAACGGCAACGACCCCGCGCAGCCTTTCGCCACCACCGCGACGCCGCGCCTCATCGACTCGCTTTATAACTTTACGGCCGCTGCTTCCGGCGCCACGGGGGCAAACCCGGAAAACCTCGTAGCCGTCGTGCCTGCGTCCACCCTCGAGCCAGGCGAGTTCGCGGTCTTCACAACCAAAGACCTCGTCGATGCCTCCACCTTGGACCGCTCCAACGAAAGCACGCCCGTGCCGATCCTCAACATGCAACGAGGCTTCTACTTCACTGGCGGCTTCCATACGGACATCAAGGCATCGACCGTCGCCGCACCCTACAAGTTCGCCGCCGCCGACCAGGTCAAGTGTTGCATCGACCTCACGAGCTCGATGTATTGGCACCATTGGATTTACATCAACTCGGGGTGGAAGAAATCGCTCCGCGACGACACCGTGAGCGCCGACGGCCAAGACCTCGGCTTCGATGAAGTGCTCGGTACCAGTCGCAATAACTCCTACGCCAGTTACGCACACTACATCAATGTCGGCGGTAGTAACTTCGGGGTGACGCAACTGGGCGACGGCGGCAGCGTCACCAACCCGGTCATGATCGGCCCAGTCTCAGCCATCCGCACCATCAGCGAAACTGCGCCCGGGCCGGTGGTCGCCGCCTTCGACACCCGCGCGCGCCTCCCTGACACCGCGCGCACGACTAGCCACGACCGCAACGTGCTGTCCTGGTTCTCTGCCCAGTCGAGCCCGGTACCAGCGGCCCACCCTACTTGGCTCTTCTCGAACCCTTTGCCGCAGACCTCTTCTAACCCTGCGCTCAACGGGCTCCCTGGTATCGGCACTGCGAGCCTGCGGACGCAGCTCTTCGGCGGCGACGAACTAGGTCTCAATGGCTCCACCTCCTCGTGGAGCGCCCTCCTCCAAGTCGATGCGGCGAACGCCAACGGTGGCAACGCGCTCGGGGGCTCGTCACATGGCGCCGCCGGCCTCGGAAAATCCACTGAAGTGGAGATTCCCCTGACCGCACCCACCTCACTCGGCCAACTGATGCACGCCAACCTGAGTACCTGGGACTGGATGCCCTATCGGACGGTCGGTAATTCGTTCCCCTCGATGGTCGTGCCCCTCGATAAAGCTTGGACCCAAGGAACGCCGCACACCAACGCCAGTTACATCGGCGGCCACACTTTCGGTGATATGAGCTACCTGATGAACAACGCGCTGTGGGATAGCTTCTTTTTCTCCGGGGCCGCCCCGACCTTGGCCGACGATCTTTCCCGTCAAGGTAACTATAATAAAGTCCGGAGCCGGACGCTGGCCGAAGTGATGACTGATTTTGCGAGTGGTGCCGGCACGTTGGCGAATCCGCGCATGCTACTCTACCAGACGAGCGCCAACTCGGCAGCGAGCGCCATCACCGAGGACGGTTTCGCTACGGACAGCACCGGGGCGGCCACCGATGGCTACCGGCGCTTTTCCAGCTACCTGCTGAACGTCGGCGCATTCAACGTCAATTCTACCTCCGTCGAGGCTTGGACTGGCCTTTACGGGTCACTCAAGGGACTGGCGCTAGGCTCCCAGGCTGCGAACGCCCCCTCCGCCACTAACAATGCACGTTTCCCTCGTATCCTCGGCGACACGTCGCAAGGCCCGACGACGCGCAACATCGCCGATGCCGCGTATTGGAATGGCTACGCCAACCTCTCGGATAACCAAATCCGCGCCTTAGCGGCCGCGACCGTCGACGAGGTGAAAGCCCGCGCCAAGTTTCTTCAGCGGACGGAGCGCGATCAAGAATACCTCCCCGCCACGCGGCGCTTCCGTGGCTTCCCGCCAGCTCAAAGTCCAGGCACTCCGTTCCTCGGCCTCTGCGAATTCGTCAATCGTTACCTAGGGCCGACCCGCACGGCTGGTGCGATGGTCAGTAACCTCGTTACATTGAACCGCTCCTATTACCCCATCGACAATACCGCCGCCAGCACCACCTTGCCCACGGCGGCACAGAACGTTCGGTGGATGTTCCGCTCGGGGACCTTGGAGTCGGCCATCGCCCGGGCAGATAAAACCCTCGGCGCCGAAAGCCTCGCCAAGATGCCTACCGGGGGAAAGATGATTGATCCTGCGGTCTCGCATAACTGGCTCTACCAAGGCGTCGCTGGCGGACGTACCGGCATGCCGCCCGGGCTTTACTTCCGGAACGTCGAAGTCTTGGACCCAGACAACATCAACCGAACCCACAATGGCTTCGGGGCAAACGGCTGCCTCTTCCAAGGCGACCTCCTGCAGGCCCTCGGGCCCATCCTAGCAACGCGTTCCGATACCTTCCGCATCCGCGCCTACGGAGAGGCCCTCGATGAAGCTGGCACCGCTCAAGGCTCCGTCATGGAAATCGTCGTGCAGCGCACCCCTGACTACATGGATCCTGCCAATACCGCACACGACCGCCTCAAGGACTCCAAACGCTCGCTTGTGAATGTATTGCTAGGCCGACGCTTCATCATTATTTCCTCGAAATGGCTTTCGCCTGAAGAAATCTAAATCATGGAACCCCTTCACCTCCGTGCCATCCGCAAAAGCTATCCGTCTCAGCCGCAGGCGGTCCAGGTAATGGATGGTATCACCCTCACGATCCAACCGGGCGAACTCTTCTTTCTACTCGGTCCCTCCGGCTGCGGTAAGACCACCCTGCTTCGCTGCTTGGCCGGCTTGGACTTCCCCACCAGCGGCACAATCTTCTTCGGTGAACGCGACGTCACGAACCTCGCGCCGCACCTCCGCGAGACCGCGATGGTCTTCCAGAGCTATGCCCTTTGGCCGCATCTGACGGTCGCGGAGAATATCGCCTTCGGCTTGGTCGAGCGAAAGATTCCGACCGCGGAACGGATCCAGCGGGTCGAGCAAGCCTTACAGAGCGTACGACTAGAGGGTTTGGGAAATCGCGCCATCGATCAGCTCTCTGGCGGGCAACAGCAGCGCGTCGCCTTGGCTCGGGCCCTGGTCGTCCGCCCGCGATGCCTCCTGCTAGACGAGCCACTCTCCAACCTCGACGCGCAGCTTCGCATCGAGATGCGTCGGGAAATCCGGCGCATCGTGAAAGAAAATGGTCTCACCGCGGTCTACGTGACCCACGACCAAGAAGAGGCCCTAGCGATGGCCGACCGGATGGCGATTTTGGAGAAAGGCGTGGTCGCGCAAGTCGGTACACCAGAGGAAATCTATCGACGCCCAACGAGCACCTCGGTCGCCCGTTTCATCGGCGAAACTAATCTCATCTCGGCCGAACTCCTCGAGGCGGGGGGCGAACACATCCGCGTTAACACGGCTGCAGGCGTTTTCACGGGACAAGGCGCAAAGGCCACGCTAGCCGCAGCTGCGGGTACACCCGTCACCCTGTCCGTGCGCCCCGAAGCTTGGCAGCCCGCCGGAGAAGGCGCCCCCAATTCGGTGACTGGTCAAGTCGTCGAACGAGTCTACCTGGGGGCCCGCACTCAACTCACCTTAGCGTGCCCACTGGGGCCGCTCAGCGTCGTTATCCTGAATCCCCCGGCCGGGTTGACGACAGGGCAAACCTTGACCGTCGCGGCGGCGGTGCAAGATATCGTGGTCCTGCCCTGCGCATGAAAAACCTGCGGGCATGGTGGCTGACCCTAGGGTTCATCGGGCTGCTCATCGCCTTGCCCTTATCCCTACGGAAAGATTCCACGCAGATGCCCGCGGCCGGCACGCGGCGCCTCGTGATTTACACGCCCCATAGCGAAACCATCCGGAAGGAGTTCGCCGAGGCCTTCTCCCGTCATTGGCGGAAAACCCACTCGCAAGACGTTTACATCGACTGGCGTAGCCCCGGGGGGACGTCGGAGATCCGGCTGGTGCTCGACGCCGGCTTTAAGGCTGCTGACGAGGGTAAACTCGCCGGCATCGGTGCCGACCTCTTCTTCGGCGGAGGCGAACCGGATTTCGCGAGCCAAGCCAAGAAGGGCCGCTTGGTCCCGTTACAAGTCTTCCAAAGCCACCCCGAGTGGTTCGCGCCCGGCGGGCCCATCCCGGAAATGTTCACCGGTGAGCGACTGTGGGCCAAGGATCGGACGTGGTCTTCTTCTTGCCTCTCCCGCTTCGGCATTTGCTGGTCGCCCGGTCGCTGGCAAGCCTTGGGCTTGAGCCCGCCCACGCGCTGGGCTGACCTCACCCACCCGAAACTCCGCGGCCAACTCGCATTGGCGGATCCGACGAAGAGCGGCTCGGTCGCCCGCACGTTCGAGCTGATTATCCAAGCGGAGATGCAACGCAGTCTGACGGATCCGGCGCGCCAAGGGTTGCCGGAAGCCCAGCGGTTAGCCCTCGGCTGGACCGATGGCTTACGTCTCTTGCAACGTCTCGCTGCAAATGCCCGCTACTTCTCGGATAGCTCCACCAAGGTCCCCCTCGATGTGGCCGACGGCAATGCTGCCGCGGGCATGTGCGTGGATTACTACGGGGCCGCCTTCGCGCACCAAGTCAACCGACCAGGCACAACCCGCTTGATTTGGACGGCTCCGGCCGCGGGTACTACGGTCAGTGGCGATCCGATTGCGGTCCTCCGTGGGGCCCCCGAGCCTGCGCTCGCCCAAGCCTTTGCGGAATTCGTGCTGAGCCCAGAAGGGCAAGCGCTCTGGAGTTCTCCGGTCGGCGCCCTTCATGGCCCCCGCGAACGTGAACTCTTTCGTCCGCCGGTCCGTCAGGATGCCTACGAGACGCTGCCCGCTGAACGGGCCGCCCTCTCGCCCTACCGCACCGGCAATCACCTCCAGTATCGCCCTGAGCTGACTTCAGCAGCCTTCGGGACCATCCGTCGGGCGGTTCGGGTGATGTGCATCGATACGCACGAAGAACTCAAAGAAGCCTGGACGGAAATCATTCGCGCGGGCCTGCCCGCGGAGGCGCTAGCAACGATGGCTGACGTCAGCGCCTTCCCCTACCGTGAAGGCGGCAAAGGGGACCTGGGCTTAGACAGCACCGACCCACTCGTCTCCGCCCGACGGATGTCCGAACTCGCGGAAATCTTCCGCCAAAATTATCGCCGGGCCGCCGAGCAGGCACGGCAACACCCGACCGCCCGCTAACATGCACCGCCGCACCGCCTGGATTCTCTGCGCGACCATTGGCTTGCTCTTAGCCGTGGGCTTTCTTTACCCGGCCGCCAGCGTACTCAAGGAGGCTTTCGTGGACCCACACGATGGCACCTTCACCTTCGGCTTTCTCTTCGCCGTCCTCCGCGACCCACTTTATCGGGAAGGCCTGACGAATGCGTTACTGCTTGGGGCGGCCAGCACAGTCGTGGCGGTCCTCCTGGCGTTGCCGCTGGCCCTCCTCAACCACCGCTTCACGTTCCCTGGTCGCGGCTTCCTTTCGCTGGCCTTACTTATCCCGATGATTCTGCCGCCGTTCGTCGGGGCAGTCGGTATCAAATGCATCCTCGGCACGGAGGGCTCACTTAATGCGCTCCTAATGTCACTAGGTTGCATGGACCCCCTCCACCCATACGACTGGATGGCGGAGCATCGCTTGCTAGGTATCGTCGTGATGAATGCGCTGCACCTTTACCCCATTCTCTACCTCAACGTTGCCGCGGCGCTCGCACAAGTGAACCCAGCATTGGAACAAGCGGCCGCCAATCTTGGCTGTCCGCCGGGGCGGAGGTTCTTCCGCGTGACACTACCCTTGATCATGCCGGGCTTATTCGCCGGCGGAGCGCTCGTTTTCATCTGGGCGTTCACTGAACTCGGCGTCCCCTTAGTCTTCGATTTCCCGCGGGTCGCTCCGGTGCAGATTTTGGATGGAATTAAAAACTTAGACCGCAACCCCTTGCCCTATGCGCTCACGACCATCGTGCTACTCGTCGCGGGCGGCGTCTTTCTCGCCTCCAAAATCGCCTTTGGTCTGGGCCAGAGTGGCGCCGCGCCACGTCCGAGCCAACGGGCCGAGCCGAAGTCCCTCCAAGGCTGGTCAGGCTGGGCCTGCTCAGCTTTCTTTGCAGGCGTGGCGGCAGTCGCCTGCCTCCCGCACCTGGGTGTGATTCTTTTATCCGTTTCCGGCTACTGGCATCAATCCATCCTGCCAGTCGAATTCACGGCAGCCCATTGGCAAGAAGCCTTAGGCAGTGCCTTGGTCGTTCCCTCCATTCAAAATAGCTTGGCTTACGCAGGCTTGGCGACGGTTCTGGCCTTGGTCATCGGCACCGCCGCTGCTTGGGTCATTACCCGCTCGGATCTCCGGAGCAGGCACCTCCTCGATACCTTGACGATGCTACCGCTCGCAGTGCCTGGTTTGGTATTAGCCCTGGGCTACCTCTCGCTGTCCCAAGAAGGTAAGCCCTTTGCGATCCTCGTCGGCGCCGGCGGTAGTCCCTTCCTACTCCTCAGCATAGCCTACGCCGTCCGTCGACTGCCTTACGTCACCCGGGCCGCTTGCGCTGGCCTGCAACAATGCGACCCCGCGCTGGAAATGGCGGCACGTTCGATGGGGGCCTCGCTTTGGTCGACGTGGCGGCGCATCACCCTCCCCCTCCTCGCAGCCCATCTGGCCGCAGGCGCGGTGCTCGCGTTTGCCTTCTCCATGCTCGAAGTCAGCGATAGTTTGATCCTCGCCCAACGGGCGGAACACTTCCCGATCACGAAGGCGACCTTCGCCCTGATGTCTGCCCTCGGCGACGGCCCACAATTGGCAGCGGCACTAGGCGTCTGGTCCATGGCCTTCCTATCCGCGTCGCTCATCGGGGCCGCCCTCCTGAACGGACGACGCTCCGGACTCGGCGGCAACTAGGACCAACGCCCGCGCAGCTTAGGCCTGCGGGGCGGACTGGCGGCGACGGCGGACGGCGACAAACGCCAAGGCCAAGCAGCCCAGGCCCAAGCCATAAGTGGAAGGCTCAGGAATCGCCGAAGCATAGGCGAGGCTGATGGCCGAACCGTCAAAAGCCAGCGACCAGCTCGCGAGGTCAGCCGACGTGCCGTCGGCAAAGCGGAACTGCGTGAGGTCGTAGGCGAAGAGATCCGTGATATTATTCGTCGAGCCAGGCATCGTGATGGACGCCACGTTCGCCAAGGTGAACGTGCGGGCTTGGCCATTGGCAAAGGCCGTAGAATTACCAAACACGGCGTCACCCGCGTTAGCAAAGGAAACGACGCGGATGGTCGCCTTGTTCGCGGCGGAGAGGTTACTAAGGTCGAGGCCCGAACCGAAGGCGAAGGTATCGTAACCGATGCCAGCCATACCGGCCGCATCATTCACCTTCCACTCGAGGACGGAGCCAGACTTCAAAGTCGTGAGTCCATTAGTCGTCAAGGTAGCAGCGTTCAATAGACCAGGAGTCGTGGCGGCGGCGAGTACGCCGGTCGAATTCACGGTGACCGCGCCCGTGACACCATTACCAGCCAAACGGCCACCCGCATTCACGATGAGGTCATTAGTGATGGTCGTCGCAATGAAGAGCTGGCCCGTGCCGCCGATGACAACGCCACCGGTACCCAAAGCGGAGCTGCTGGTCGCGCCATTGGCAGCGACTACCTTAAGCACACCGTCGTTGACAGATACCCCACCCGCGAAAGCACCGTAACCAGAGAGCACCTGCGTGTTAGTGCCCGTCTTCACAAGGGAAAGACCGCCCGTACCGTCGGTGAGGTTACCCGAGAAGCCGGTGCCCGGAGAAGTATCTCCGCCCAAGGTGAGCACCGAAGCGGTCGCACCGTTATTGGTAATCGTCAGGTATTTCGAAAGGGAGACGTTGGCGCCGTCGGCCAGATAGGCGACCTGCTGACTGAATCCATTCAAGTTAATCACCGGCAGATTCATCCCGGTCTTGGTACCGGCGATGATGCCCGTGGTCGTCGGCAAGGCGTTGTTGATGCCAAGCACCAAGTTAGCACCCGCCGTCGGGGTGTTGGCATTAATCGTCGTATTGCCGGTGTAGGTGCTCACGCCCGTGAGGGTCAACGGCATCGTACCACCGCCCGTCGAAGAGTTATTGGAGATATCCACGTCTGAATTACCGCTAATCTTATTGACCGACAACGCACCGCCACTCGTCCCACCGACCGTGGTCGCAAAGGTGGCCGAAGGCGTGTAGGTTGTTCCGGACCAAGCACCCTTGGTGAAGGCGGCCCCCGTGCTATTAAGAATAATTTCGGAAGAAATCGTCCCGCCTAAGTCGCCTGACGTGTTGGAAATAAGCGTACCCGAGCTGACCACCTTGATCGCACCTGGGCCGGAAATCGTACTGCTGCCATCGACGTCGAAGCGGATGGGGCCGCTGAGGATCAGGTTACCCGTTAACGTCGAGTTCGCGAAGACCTTGACGATACCCGAAGCCTGCCCGATGACGAGATCGCCAGCGGCGACATTAAAGGCGGCCCCGGCAGACGAACTGATAGTTCCACCTAGGGTTAAAGTGCCCGAGCCTGATTTAGTCAAAGCACCGGAGATGCCGAGAGCACCCGAAAGCGTACGATCCGCCAGGGCATCGATGGAACCACCGGAAGCTCCGACGCTCAGGGCGTTGGCAACGGTGTAAGTCCCAGCAGCGAGCTGGAGAGTGCCGCCCGCCAAGGCGACCGTGCCCGACCCGAGACGGCTAGCGCCATCAACGACAACGGTGCCTCCATTAATGTTCGTTCCACCCGAATAATCGTTATCCGAGGTCAGCTGTAAAATGCCGGCACCGGCCTTCGTTAACGCTGCCGCCCCGGTGATTTTATCACTGGCGGTGGCCCCGCTGAACACGTAAGTACCCGAGGCGTTATTCACGTTAACCGAAAGGGGCGCTAAGGCACCCGAAAGCGTGATAGTGCCGCCGGTACCGTTGAAAGTAACGCCGTCCCCGCTGATGAATGCGGTGGAACTGCCGCCGCTCGTCCAATTCGAAGTGGAGGCATCCCATGTTCCACTACCCGCTAAGGACCAAGTCAAATTACGCGAGACCGGCACGCTCAGCGAGAAGTTGTCCACGCCGGCGGTAGAATCAACACCGGCGTCATCCGCATCAGCCCAGCGAAGAAAAATATAAGAGTTATTGGTCCAGTTAAGACCCGAAAGCACCCCGGAGATAGTGGCAATCTTCGTCACCGTGTTGTTCAAGGTAGTCTGGGTAGTGCTGGGTGCACCCGTTCCGGCGCCTACGGCTGGCGTGGTAAACCCAAGGGATGTTGAGGTCCAAGTTCCGGCGAGGGGATTAAAAGTTCCCGCCCCCGTGGCCCCAGCGGTGGTGACCGGAGCCGTCGAACCTACCAGAAAACTAAGTGCATACGGATTGGCCGTCGTAGTAGGATTCCGATTCATCACCTCATCGTACGAGAGACTGAGGTTATTAATCGTGGCACCTGAGGTATTGCGGAGAACGAGGCCAAAATACCCCGTATTACTAGCCGAACCCTGCGAACCAAATGCGTGAGACGTCACGCTCGCTGCCGTAGCAGAGTTGACCATCGAGTAGAAACTGCCGGTGCTGCTGCTGCCATTGGACACCCCCCACTTCAAACCCCAACCAGCGGTACCATAGATAAACCACGAATTAGCGGTGTTGCCAGCAATAGATGACACCTCGTTCATGCCCGAGCTGGGCGTCGCCACGGGCACTAACGTCGTCGAGGAAAGGCCTTCGAAGTTCTCCGAGTAAGTGCTCGCGCCCGTGAAATCAATCACGGCCGCGGGGGCGAGCGATCCCATCGCGAGCAAGGCAGCGAAGGAAATAAACGGGCGGGCCGAACGTGCGGAGAGGTTGTTCATGTTTATAAATATTATGTATACAAAGGTGAATTGACAGCGACCGGGCTCGAGCGTGAAAACTCCCGCGCGGGTTACATGTTCTAGGCGGATAAGTGACGGACAAATGCCACAGAATATCGCGTGGATATAAAAAGCTGGTGCCGACAAATAGTCGTGACCTGACCGACACCTGCTCTTCACATTTTTGCCGTGGGCTAAATCCCTCATTCGGGAATGATGTCTTCATCCTGCATCTATGAAACGCCTCCTCTCCCTCACCCTCTTTCTGTGTACGTCGCTGGTCTGGGCGGTGGAGACGACCACGCCGTCCGCACAACGCTTCAGCGTCATGGCCTTCAACGTAGAGAACCTCTTCGACCTCGATGAAGTATCACTCTATGATGACTTCGTGGTGACAGGCTCCAGCCCCGAGCGCTGGACGCCCGAGAAGCTGGCGGGCAAACTCAGCCGCATCGCCGCCGTCCTCAAGGCCAGCAACGGTGGTCGCGGGCCCGACGTTCTCATCCTCGACGAACTTGAAGCGGACCACACGCCGACTTCAACGATCACCCCCGAAGCCTTCGTCACCGCCCACCAAGGAAAGAACTACCGTGAACTCCTCAAAGGCGAACTGACCGCCGAATTAGCCGGCGCGCCCATTGAAGCCTGGCTCCTCAAGGCCTTGGAAGATGAGGGCCTGAGCGGCTATAAGGTCGTGCTCGGCGATATTCTGGATATCAAACAGGAAGCCATTCATTGCGCAATCCTCACGCGCCTACCCATCAAAGCGGTTCGCCAACACCGCGTACAGGCGGCGCGCACTATCGTGGAGGCAGAAATTGACGTGGGCGGTGAGTCCGTGTTCGTCTTCGCCAACCACTGGAAGAGCGGTGCGGGCAGCCCCGCGACAGAGACGACCCGTATCCAAAATGCTGGCGTGGCCCGAGCCCGGCTTGACGAGATCCTCAAGGCTAACCCGCACGCGAACATTGTCTTCGGTGGGGACCTGAATTCGCACTACAACCAGAAACAACGCTACCCAGCCATGGCCAAGACTGGCATCCAGGACGTCCTACGCTCCCAGGGCGATCCCGCCAAACTGGCGAACGGTAGCGCCGACCTTTACAACCTCTGGTATGACGTCGAACCGATTGCCCGGAAGTCCGATGAGTACCACGGCGAATGGGGGACGCTGATGCACCTCATCATCTCGCAGGGACTCGCCGATGGCCAAGGCCTCGACTACGTTCCCGGCAGCTTTGGGGCAGTCATTATCCCCGGACTGAATGCCCACACCTACCCGGTCACTCCTTGGCGCTGGACCAGCTACGGCTCGGGCGCAGGTATCAGCGACCACTTCCCACTTAAGGCCGAATTTACGGTTCACGCTCAACCAACCACCGCCCCATTGACCCGCCCTGAACTCTCGCCCAGCGAGGGCCTCCCGGCCTTCCCCACTGCGTTGGACGTCTCCAAATTCGGTAATGCCAAGACCATTCCAGCCTTGAGCCCAGACGAGGTCGCCAAGCAAATCGGCGATATCTTCATCATCGAAGGCACCTTCAACGGTGGGGCTAAGCCCTCCGTCCTGATCGGCGATAAACGCTACGCCCTTTATGTCCCCGATCAGGCCCTCCTGAAATCCGTCAAGGCCACGAAGAAAGGCCAAGCGGTGCGCTGGCTCGGTCAGCTTAACTTCTACAAAGGCCAACTGGAGTTCATGATCAGCGGCCCCGACTGGCTTAAGGCACGCTGAGCCTAGGCCAAAAAAAGCCCGCTCAGGGAGCGGGCTTTTGGAAGGGGAAGAACCGAAGGGTTACTTCGTTTCCTTCTTATCCTTGCGCGGCTTGCGCGGCTTCTGGTCGCGGTCGAAGCGTTCCGGAGCTTCTTCGGCTTCTTCGGCGACGGCCTCGATCGGATTCTCGGAGACGACTTCAAACTCCTGCTCAATCGAGACGGAAGCGTGGAGACGGATGGTCGCGAGATGCTTGCCGAGAACCTTGACGGGACCCTGGCCGAGGTGGATGCGCTTGCGCTCCAGCTCAATACCGTGTTCGGCGAGCTTGGCGGAGATTTCAGCGGTGCTGATCGCGCCGAACATCTTGCCACCTTCACCGGTCTTGACGGCAAAGACGAGTTTGAGGGCGGCCAGCTTGGCGGAGGTCGCAGTCGCGGACTCGAGGTCCTTGGACTCGCGGGCTTCGCGGGCCTTTTTCAAGGACTCGATGTACTTGGTGTTAGCGCGGTTGACGGGAAGCGCGATGCCCTGCAGGAGCAGGTAATTGCGCGCATAGCCCGCGCGGACGCGGACCTGTTCGCCTTCGGCGCCGAGGCCGTCGACGGGCTTAATGAGTAAAACTTCGGTGAATGCCATGTTGGTGTCTTGCTTGGGTTAAAGTGAAAGTGGAATTTAGAAGGGGACGTCGTCGCCGCCGTGGTCGCCCGAAGGAGCGGGGGTGTCGCCACCGCGGGAACGCGGAGCCGAACCGCCCTCTTCGCCGCCTTGGGCCTTGCCGCCAATAAAGGTGAAGTTCTCAAGAACAACGCCGAGGCGCGAACGCTTCTCGCCGGTCTTCTTGTCTTCCCACTGGTCCAGCTTGAGGCGGCCTTCGACGAGGATACCGGAGCCTTTGCCGCAATACTTGGCAATGATTTCGGCCTGCTTGCCGTAACTCTCAATGTCGACGTAGGTCACTTCCTCGCGTTTTTCGCCTTCCTTGGTGGTGTAGGCGCGATTGACCGCGAGGGAGAACTTCGTGAGGGGCTGGCCCGAGGGCAACGCACGCGCTTCTGGATCGCGGGTCATATTGCCGGCGAGGATTACGCGATTGAAGGACGAGGCCATGGTCGGGAAAGGCGAAGGGGGCTTAAGCGCGGACCGACTGCACGAGGATACGATCCACGGTGCGGTCGAGGCGAAGCTTGTCGGCGAAGGCGGTCGGTGCGGTGACCGGACCTTCGAAGTGGAACTGGACGTAGAGGCCGGAGAGGAACTTGCGGTCAACGGCGCGGCTGAACTCGCGCTGACCGAGGTTTTCGACCTCGGTGACCTTACAGTCGACGGACTTAAGGATTTCCTTCAGGCGTTCGATAGCGGCCTCAGGAGCCTCGGCGGAACCGCGGAGGTCGAGGATCAGGCTAACGCGGTAGGCGCGGCGAATCGTGGCGGTGGTCATGGTAATGGTGGTTTTCTGTTGGTGAAGTTTTGGGCGGCCGGGAGGCCGCGGGAAAGGAGGGTTTCGAGTCCTAAGAGGAAGTCAGGGGTAGCTTGATGGAGGCGCTGCAGGTCTTCGGCTGGGAATTTACCGAGTACGTGGTCGGCGAGGTCTTGGGCGGGGTGTCGCTTGGGACCGATACCGAGACGGGCGCGGAGGAACGCTTCGCCGAAATGCTGGATACAACTAGCGATGCCGTTGTGACCAGCCGCGGAGCCACCCTGGGAAAGTCGCATTTGGCCAGGCTCGAAAGCGATGTCGTCGTGTAAGACGACCATTTCGGCGGCGGTGAGGCGATGGAAGTGAAGGAAGGCGGCCAAGGGTTCGCCGCTCAAGTTCATGAACGACTGCGGCTTGACCAAGCAGACTGCCTGACCACCGAAGGTGGTTTTGGCCACGGCCGCCGGGAACCGGCTTTCGTGCTTCCACTCCGCGCCGGCCTTGGTGGCCAGCGCATCCAGGATGATCCAGCCCGCATTGTGGCGGGTGGCGACGTATTCCTTGCCGGGATTGCCGAGGGCGGCGATGACCGAGAATACCATCTGACTTCAAAGAACGGGTGCCGGGGACGCCCGGCGCGGAAATTACTTCTTGGCAGCCGGAGCGGCAGCCGGAGCAGCACCAGCGGCGGGAGCCGCGGCACCAGCGGCCGGAGCGGCCGCACCTTCGACGCCAGCGAGCGGAACGGCGGCGGCAGCTTCGGGGGCGGCTTCTTCGGCGGCCATTTCGGAGCAGACCACAACGACACGAGCAGGGTCGCCAGGGAAAGTGATGCCAGCCGGGGCCTTGAGGGCGCCGACGTGGATGGATTCGTTGACCTTCAGTTCAGTCACGTCGACTTCGATGAACTCAGGGAGATCCTTCGGTAAGCAACGGACGTTGATGGTCTGGGAAACGATGGCGAGCGTGCCGCCATCGGTCTTCACGCCATGGGCTTCGCCCACGGTGCGGATCGGAATCGCGACGCTCATCGGAGCATTCGGGTCGATCTGCTGGATGTCGATGTGCAGGAACTTCAGGGTGATGGGGTGACGCTGGAACTCCTTGATAATGGAGAGCATCTTCTTCCCTTCGAGGGTCAGCTCGATGAGGGCGGCAGCGTTGCCCTTGGCACGCATGAGGTCACGGAACTTCTCCTGTTCAACGGAAACACTGTGGTTGCCGGCAGGGCCATAGATGATGGCCGGGATGGAACCCGCGTTGCGCATGCGACGGGAGTGGCCACGGCCAAGGTTCTGACGATTGGAGACGGTGAGACTGAGCTGCTTCATGGTGTGTAAAGGTCTTTGGAAGCCTAGTAAGTCGCGGGCCCGCGTTGTGCGGCCGTGCCTTGCCTAGGGAAAGGAGGGTCGAACTTGAGAAGCCCAGCCACGGAAGCAAGCGGGAAATTAAAAGGGGGCTTTCCTTACGGAAAACCCCCTGAAAAGCCTGAATTAAGCCTCCGGCTTAGTTATAGGTGGCCAACCAGGCGGCGATATCGGCGATATCCTGAGCGGTCAGGCCTAGCTGATCGGCCGAAAGCATCAGGGAGCGGGTCAGCTTGGACTGGCCAGCGATACGGTTCTTGGGGACGAGCTGGGAGACGCCGCCCGCCGACTTGATGACGACGGGGTCGTTATTAGACTGGATGAGGCCATCGATCTGGCCACCAGCCTTCAACTTCAGGGTCGAGCCTTCGTAACCGAGGGCGATGCTCGCGGAGGGCTCCACAATGGCGGTCACCACTGATTCGACGCCTTGGCGGGCGGCGAAACCACGGAGTTCTGGTCCATAGTTAGCACCAATGGCGCCCACTTGGTGGCACATCGTGCAGCGCTGGACGAGTTCCCCACCCTTGGCGGCGTCGCCCTTCTTAGAGAGAACATCTTGAACCGTGAAAGTGGCCTTCGGGGCCTCGGGGACTGGGGCCGGGACGACCACGACCTTAGCTTCGTCGTAAACGCCAGCCTTCTTCAATTCAGAGCGAATATCAAAGGCCGACCAAGTGCCGGTCATACGCATCAAGGCCCAGGTGGCGGCTTCGCCCTTCACTGGCGAACCTTCACCGGCGAGGTTGATCATGGCCAGAGCGGCCTCCTTGGACTCGACAAACGAGAGGGTCTCAGTTGCCAAGGTGCGCTGGGCGGCGGGAACCTTCTGGCTACTCGCTTGGGCGACGAGCTCATCCATCATCTCCGGAGTGTGCAGAATCCAAGCGATGCGGGACACCTGCGGGGACCACGCTTCACCGTTCTTGACGTAAGCGGACTTCACGGCGGCCCAGACGGCGGCTTCCTTACCCGCTGCACCGATGCCAAAGGCAGCGAGGGAATTCTTGTCGGTGACATCGAGTCGCTTAGCGAGCTCGACGAGGATCGGCACGGCCTTGTCGGCGGCGACGGCATGCAGCGAGGTCGCGACATCGCGACGCACCGCGAGGTCGGCGTCCGTCGCAAGGGTTGCCGAGATGGCGAGCACGTCGTGGTTAGCACGGCGGAGGGATTGGAAGGCGAGGCGACGATTCGCCGGGTTAGCATCTTTCAGGAGCTCCTTCGTACGGGC
>CAIXHF010000103.1 GCA_903919185.1 uncultured Opitutia bacterium
ATCCGAGTGAAGCCCGCGATTTTCGCGCCCGTCGCTTGATTCATATAGAGGTCGCGTCGCACCTCGACCATCAAGGAATGCACGCGTGGTTCCTGCCGCCAGAAACACGTCGGCACGAAGGTGCCATTGAACGGCTCGTCCACGCACACCTCGAGCCCATGGTCGGCAAAGTAATTTCGGGCCAGTTCGCGCAGGACGGCCGGGGTGTGGAAGGCATCCGTCCCCAGCCCAATCTCGGGCTGCGGCGCATCGGATCGCTGCGTCGGCAAAGGACCCGTTGGGTAACTATGCGCGTCTAGGACCACGCAGCGACCCCACGTGGCCAAGGCTTGGGCGGTCGCAGCTTCGCAGGCCCGATGGTGTGGGTCGTAATAGGTTTTCAACAACACCTCACGGCGCTCCGGATCGGGTCGGCGCAAGGCTTGCCCGCGGGTCCCGCGCACGTAGACCGCGCCCATGCCCACCGCCGCACAGGCCTCTTGTTCGTCGGACCGAAACCGCTCGACGTCGACCACCAGCCGAGAGACGGGGGCTGTCCAAGCTTGGGCGGCTGGCCAACCCGACCCAAAGAGCTCATCGGTGAATCGATCCTCTAAGCGCAGCTGCTCGCTCGCCAGTTCCTCCACCCCAATCAGGAAATCCCCCCGACAACCCTCCGGAATCACCGACGAAGCATGTGGCAGATGGAGGAAAAGCGGGGAGCTCATTTAGACAGCCTACCAAAGTTAAGACTTAAGTCATTGATGCACAGTGTCATAAAACTAATAAATAACTGAAACAACCCCCAGCTCCGGGGGTTTTATAAGTGAACCCAATATACACCTATGAAACTCAAATTCCCCCTCCTCCTCGCCCTCATCGCCGCCGCTGGCCTCGTGGCTGCCGACGCCCCTGCCGGCGACGCTAAGAAGCCTGATGCCCCGAAGGGCGAAGCCAAGAAAGGCGAAGGCCGCCCCCAGGGTGGTAACTTCGCGATCCCCGGCGTCTCCGCCGAGGACATGAAGAAATACCAGGAAGCCCGCAAGGCCGCCCAGGAATCCCCTGAAGTGAAGAAGGCTAACGAAGCTGCCACCGCTGCCCGCGAAAAGGCTGCCAAGGCTGAAGACAAGGAAGCCGCTCGTGCCGACGTCCAGAAGGCCATGCTCGCCGTCCGCGAAGCCACTAACGCCGCGATCCTTAAGGCTGACGCTTCCCTCGCTGAAGTCATCAAGAAAGCCGACGAAGCCATGAAGAACCGCCAAGGCGGCAAGGGCGGCAAGGGTGGCGAAGGTAAGGGCAAGGGCGAAGGTAAGGGCGAAAAGCCTGCCGACGCTCCGGCCGCCAAGTAATCTTCGGATTACCCGGCTCCAATCAGACCCCGGTTCGCCGGGGTCTTTTTTTGCGTCCATCTCCCGAATAATTGAACTTCCCGCCACTTTCGGTGTATAAAGGCTAAGCCCATGCCCCGCCCTTTACTTGCCTTTTTCCTCGCCGCCACCGCGCTGACCGCCGCGGATGCCCCAGCCCCGACGACGCCGTCGACGGCCAAGCCCGCCACCTCCGCCAGCGTGCCCGGCATGCCGGAAGTCGAAGGGGTCTCCCGAGAAGACCTCCTGAAGTTCCGCCGTGCCGCCGCCAAGATCGCCGCCGACCCAGAAATCCAGGCCGCGCGCGAAAAGATCCAAGAAATCCGCAAGCAGGCTGAATTCGCCAGCGATGACGAAAAGAAGTCCATGCGCAGTGAACTCGAAGCCATCGTCGACAAACTCGTCCAACTCACCCGTTCGGCCATAGCTAAGGCGGACCCTTCCCTCTCCAAGGAGACCATCAGCAAGGTCAGCGATGCCTTTGAGAAGCAGCAACGCAGCCGTGCGCAAGACGCCAACAAGAAGGCGGTAACCGGTAACGGCAAAGCCTTCCCCGGCAGCACGGACGCCAAGCCGGCGGTACGCGACCCGCAGGCCGACAAGAAGACCCTGCCGGCAACGCCGGCCGTCCGCGGTGCCGTACAGGTCCCACAGATCGACGGCATCAGCCCCGAAGATACCGCCAAGTTTAAAGCCGCCCTGGGCCGCGCCTACCAAGACGCCGACTGGAAAGCCGCGCGTACCAAGCTGCAGGAGCTGACCGCGAAGACGCAGTTCCTCACCGGCAGCGAGCGCGCCGACATGCAACCTGACTTCGAAAAAGCCGCCACCACCATGCGTGCCGCGATGCGTGCCGCCGTCGCCAAGATCGACCCTTCACTCTCCACCGAAACCATCGCGAAAATCAGCGAAGCTATGGAACAGGGCATGCGTAACGGCCGCGGCAAATAAGCCCATACCCTATCCCCTATTCCCTACCCCCTATCCCCTAACCCCTATCTTCCATGAAACCCGCCCTCTTCCTCCTCTTCGCCGCTAGCCTCGCTTTCGCCGCCGACGCCGCCAAGCCCGCCGCCACGACTCCAACGGAGCCTGCGGCGAAAGCCGCGAAGCGCGCCGCCGCCGCGGGCGGTGCCCAACGTCAGGCCGTTGTGCCTGATGCAGTCGATGGCGTCGCCAAGGAAGAGCTCGCCAAGATCAAGGTCGCCGCGTTGAAAGCCTACCAGGAGGAATCCGTGAAGGCCGCCCGCGAACGCATGGCCGAGGTCCGCACCCGCTTAGAGTTTGCCACTGGTGCCGAGAAGAAGGACATCGCCGCCGATGCCCGTCGCGCCGTCGATGAGGTCCGCAGCGCCCTCGTGACCGCCATCTGCAAGAACGACCCCACTATTAAGATGGAGTCGCTCGAAAAGGTCATGGATGCGATGGAAGACAAGCGCACCAAGGTGATGGATAACGCCAAGAAGAAGAAGGCCGCCGAAAAGGCGCCCACCGCGGACGACACCGCGAAGAAGAAGACTACTTAACGGCCGTTAGGGCCTGCTGCAGCTCTTCGTCCTTGAGCGGGCGATTCCAGAGCAGGAATCGGCGGATGGACCCATCAAAGGACTCGAAGCCCGGGTGCTGAATCGCGTCGCGTTCCTGCCCGATGCAAAGTTTCGAAGCGTCCGCCTTAGGGTTCACGGGGAACTTAGCCGTCGCCACGGCCTTCGGCTGATCGACGAAAAGCTCGGCGCTGACCTCTCCCGTGCCCGCACCCAGCCGACCCGCCACGACCACCCATTTGCCGGCGGTGAGTTTGGGACCAGCGACCTTGGGATTATTCACGTCGAAGCGGCCGAAGGTCAGCCCATTACGGGCGCCCCACCAGACCGTGTTGTCATCATCGAGACAGCCCCACAGGCCTTCATATTTTGCGCCGTTACGGAGATTGCCGAAAAAAGAATTCACGTCCTTGAGGCCACCCTTCGCTTGGACGGCGGGACGCAGCACCGCGATCCACGTGCAGCCATCGCCGCTCACCACGCCATCAAACGCTTTCTCCTCGTGGCAGACTAGTTCCTGTGCGGCAAAGCCCACGCCCTCCGTGGCGTCCTTAGGCGCCGTTGGCAGGCCGGAGCCAGGGACCTTACGGCCTTGGTCCTGCCCCACAAAATCACGCACCTCGGCGGGGCCGGCTTGGTTGACCCATTTGGTCACACGGCCTTGGGCATCCACCGTCAGGCCAACCCGGGCGTCAAGGTCGACGAGCAGGTTCTCACGGGGCAGGTCGGCGGCGAGGGCCAATGCAGCGGAGGCCAGAAGCAAGACGGGGCGAAGCATGCACCCAAAGTAGCCCTGTCCCGAGAGATGGCATCCTCTAAATGCCATAAAATGGAAGCCGTCCTATGGATAATACTATTGGAAGCCGCCCGCCTTAGGCTTTTCCTCCCAGCATGCTCCCCCGCGCCCTCCGTCTCTTCGGACTCGCCTGCGTCGCCGCCGTCGCTGCCTCCGCCCAGACCGTCTTCATCGAAGCCGAGTCGCTTAGCTCCCATGGCGGCTGGAAACTGGATACCGCCTTCACGAACATCGTCGGCTCGCCCTACCTACTGGCTCACGGCCTCGGCAAGCCCGTCGCTGACGCCCAAGGCACCGCGAAGATTCCGAGCGCCGGCGAATACCGCGTTTGGGTCCGTACCAAGGATTGGGTTGGCCACTGGAACGCCCCTGGCTCCCCCGGCCGCTTCCAACTCATCGTCAACGGCCAGCCACTCGCCACCGAATTCGGGGCCAAGGGCGCGGAGTGGCATTGGCAGGACGGCGGCAAAGTCACGCTCGCGGCGGGCGAAGCCAAGATCGCACTCCATGACCTCACTGGGTTCGATGGCCGTTGTGACGCCATCGTCCTAACCAAGGACGCGGGCACCCCACCCGACGCCGCGCAGGGCCTCGCCGCCTACCGCAATAACTTCAACAACCCAAACGGCCCGGAAGACGTCGGCGAGTACGACCTCGTCGTCGTCGGCGGTGGCTACGGCGGCCTCGGCGCCGCGCTCTCCGGCGCTCGCCAATCCCTCAAGGTCGCTTTCATCCAAGATCGCTTTGTCCTCGGCGGTAACGGCAGCTCGGAGATTGGCGTCTGGGCGATGGGCGGCACCACGCGTGGCAAATACCCGCACCTCGGCGAAATCATCGAAGAAATCGCGGACCGCTCGCCCGACAGCCCGGGCCGGGTTGATAGCTTCGGCGACGAACTTAAGGAGAAGGTCGTCCGCGCTGAAAAGAATATCAGCCTCTTCCTCGGTCACTTCGCCACCGGTGTCGTTATGGACGGTAATCGCATCGCCGCCGTCAAGGCCATCGACGTTAAGACCGGCCGCGAGCGTCTCTTCCGTGCGAAGTTCGTCGCCGACACCACCGGCCACGGCTGGGTGGGTGCTTATGCGGGTGCGGAATTCCGCACCGAACCCAACAAGCGCATGGGCATGTCGAACATGTGGTTCTACCAGGACGCTGCTGCACCGGTCGCCTGGCCCGTCACGCCGTGGGCCCTGCCACTCGCCCTCGGCGACTTCCCGCCGCTGCAGAAGTCGAGTTCGAAGCTCGACGACAAGCCCTTCATGAAAGCCGAGTGGTTCTGGGAATCCGGCTTCGACAAGGACCCCATCAAGGACCTCGAGTATATCCGTGACTGGAATCTCCGCGCACTTTACGGCGCCTTCTCCGCGCTCAAGAACGGCGCCGATAAGGACAAGTATGCCTTGGCCGACCTCAAGTGGGCCTCGCACGTCGGCGGGCCACGGGAATCCCGCCTTCTGACCGGTGATATCATCCTGACCAAGGAAGACATCCTTGCGCACAAGGACTTCGCCGATGGCTGCGTGCCGACCACTTGGGATATCGACCTTCACTACGCCCGCGAACAGTACGCTAAGAAGTTCCCGGACAACGCGTTCATCTCCCGTGCCGCCTTCGGTTATGTCGACGCCAGCGGTAAGCACGTCGTCGCCGTCGACCGTCGCAACGGCTACCCGCTCCCCTACCGCCTCTTCTACTCGAAGAACATCGACAACCTCTTCATCGCTGGCCGCCAAATCTCCGTGACGCACGAGGCCCTCGGCACCGTCCGCGTCATGCGCACCATCGGCATGATGGGTGAAGTCGTCGGCAAGGCCGCCTACCTTGCAGTCCGCGAGAAGACCAACCCGCGTGGTGTCTACCAGGAACACCTCCCGGCGCTGATTCAGCTCATGGAACAACCGGGTCGCATGCGCCGCACGTCCTTGGACGGCGAGCTCACGCTCGACACCTCGATCACCGACTACAAACAGCTCCCGGTTGGCCGCATGAATGCCGACCTTGGCAAGGCCGCGGGCGCACCGAACAAACTCACCGTCGATGAAATGGCGGAACTCGCCAAACTCCCGGGCATCGTCGTCGACGACTCGCAAGCCAAGCTCACGGGGAAATGGAGCGCAGGCCAAGGCATCCCGCACCTCGGTGCCGGCTACCACTACGCCCCGAAGGGCGATAACGCAGCCGCTTACACTTTTAAGATTCCACAGGCTGGCCGCTATGAAGTCCGTCTTTACTGGGCCGGGCACGAAAACCGTGCCAGCAACACGACCGTGACCCTCAACCCAACGGGTAAGCAGGTCGTGACGCTCACGGTGAACCAGAAGACCGACCCCGAAGGCGGCTTCCACCTCCTCGGTACCTACGAATTCGCGACGGGCGAACACACCCTCACGCTGGGCGGGAAGAACGCTAACGGCAACATCCACGCCGACGCGGTGCAGCTAGTGCCCGCCAAATAAAGCATGGGGCGACTGCAAGGCTGGGCGGTGCGGCTCTGGCGCCTCGCGGCGCTGGGCATCGCCGTGTGGCTGCTGCAGCTGACCACGCCTTCGCCTGACTCCGCCCTGGCGCACCTCACGCTGGTGGATGCGCAGGCGTTCTTCCCCGAAGCCGTTGCCATGAAGCCAGGGCCACAGGCCTCGCTCATCGTCCGGGACAAATACCAGAACAAGATCGGCCTCCTGCTCACGACGCAGCCGGAGGCGGAGAAGGTCCTCGGTTACCAAGGACCCAGCAATATTCTCGTCGCACTCGACACCCATGACCGCGTCGTCGGCACGCGCATTCTGTCATCAGAGGATACGCCAGAGCACGTCGACAAACTCCGCGATAACCCAAAGTTTGCGAAGTCTTTCCGTGATTGGCGCCCAACCACAGAGCCGTCCCCAAAGCTCGAAGGCTATGCCGGCTCCACGCTCACCGCCCTTTCCGTCGTCCAATCCATCCAGCAACGCACCGCCGGTACCTACGCCTCGTTGCGCTTCCCGACCCCGCTCTCGCTCGACGAGGTTAAGAAGTTGGGCTTCCCTGCCGCTGCGGGTTTCGAGCGCAACGTCCCACGCCTCGGCTGGAACCTGGTGCGCGATGCTCAAGGCAAAGCCCTCGGCTACGCCGTGCGCTCCTCGCCGTCGTCCGACGAGATTAATGGCTACGCCGGCCCCTCGGAGACGCTCATCGCCGTCGACGTAGACCAGTTGACCATCCGTAAAATCGTCCTGCGCGAGACCTACGATACTACCCGTTACGTCCAGCGTATCTATGACGACGAGGAATACCTGAAGTCGCTCACTAAGTGGAGTACCAAGGAATGGCCGAAGATAGACTTCACCAGCGCGCAACTAGAAGGCGTGGCGGGAGCGACTTTGACCAGCTATGCGATTGCCGAAGGCATCAAGCAGCGCTTCACGGATGACGCCAAGGGCGAGCTGGCTAAGCGCCGCGGCACGTGGGACCTCATCCAGCAGGCGGCCATTTGGTGCTTCTTGGTGGGTGCGCTCTTGATGACCTTCACCAGCCTGCATGGGAAGCCGTGGGTGCGGACGGTCTGGCAGCTACTCCTGGTGGCCGGCCTCGGGCTTTGGCTCGGCCAGATGGTGTCACTCTCGCTCTTTGTTGGCTGGGCCCGCCATGGCCTGCCGGGAGGGCCGACCGCGGGCCTAGTGGCCCTCGGGGCGATGGCCTTACTCATCCCTTGGTCGACTCGTCGCCAAGCCTACTGTCACCAAATCTGCCCGCATGGCGCTGCCCAGGAACTCCTTGGACGATTCCCCAAACTGCACCTTCGCCTCTCGGCGCAGACCCACCGGTGGCTCCGCGTTATCCCGTTCGTCCTGCTTGGGGGGGCTTTCCTGGCCGCCCTCCTCTGGCCGCGCTGGAGTTTAGGGCAGATAGAGCCCTTTGATGCTTGGGCGCTCAGTGGCGTCGCCCTGAGCTCGGTTATCCTCGCCGGACTCGGCCTCGTCGTCGCCGTCTTCATCCCCCAAGGCTTTTGTAAATACGGCTGCCCGACGGGCGCACTGCTGAACTTCACCCGCACGCAGAGCCAGCACGAGACTTGGGCCAAACGCGACACCTTCGCCGCGCTACTCCTACTGGTCGGCGCACTCCTCACGCTCGGCCGGCCCCGCGAGAACCTCAACCTCGTCACCGCGCAGAGCGAGCCCGCCGCACCGACCATCGAGATGCACGGCGGCGCCTTTGGGACAACCTGGACGGTTAAGGTCCGTGGCGTCGTCGCCGACCGCACGACCCTGCACAAGGACATCGAAGCGGAGATTAATCGCGTGGAGTTCTCGCTCTCCCACTGGCGGAAAGGCTCGCAGGCTAGCCGCTTCAACGAACTTGAGACGACGCAGCCGATGGCCATCGATGCCGAGCTGACGGAGATGCTCGCTTTCACCCAGAAACTCTGGGCGGCCTCCGAGCGAAACTACGATATCACCGTCGCCCCCCTAACCAGCCTCTGGGGCTACGGACCCGCCGGAAGCAACCTACCGTTGCCGTCCGCAGAGAAACTGCGTGAGACGCTGACCTTTGTCGGCTCGGATAAACTGACGCTTGATAATGCGGGTCACACCCTGCGCAAAAGCCACCCGCGCGTACAGTTAGACCTCGGCTCGGTGCTGCAAGGCTACGCTGCGGACCGCGTGGCTCAAATCCTACGCCAAGCCGGCCAAAAAGATTTTCTCATCGAAGTCGGTGGCGAACTCCTCGCCGCGGGCAGTTGGCAGGTCGGGATTGAAGACCCCTTTAACACGCGGGCAATGATCGCCAAGCCCGTGCTCAAGGACATGGCCCTCAGCCCCTCGGGGCTCTACCGAGCGAAGCGGGAGGCGGCCGGCAAATCCATCTCCCACATCCTTTCGCCCAAGACTGGTCAGCCCGTCGAACCGACCATCGAGCTCTGTTGCGTCTACCACCCCAGCTGCTTCCAAGCGGACGGCTGGTCAACCGCGTTGATGGCCTCAGGCTGGAAAGACGCGCAAGCCCTCTCCGAACGCGAAGGCCTCGCCGTCATGCTCGTCGGTCCTAAGGGCGAAGTCTGGAAGTCAAAGGCGCTGCAGGCCCTTAAATAGCCTTAGCTTGCTTACGGCGGCGAAGAGCAACCAGCGCGAGGGCGAGGGCACCCAACCCAAGGCCATACGTCGAAGGCTCAGGGATGTTGCTCAAAGTGAGTGCTGACGCGTCAGCCGTCACCTGCCAATCCGCAGCACTGGCCAGTGTGCCGTCGGTGTAGCGGAACTCACTGAAATCCAAACTGAACAGATCGGCGACGTTCTGATTCGAACCCAAGGCCAGCGACCCGAAGTTGGCGAAAACAAAACTGTTCGGCAGGTTACGTTGGAAGTTGAGTGGGGCGCCAGTATTGCCGACCGAGACCGCCTTCAGCACGATCCGAGTGGCTGGGCTGGCACTGATCAAGTCGATCTGACCCGTCACGAAAAGGCTATCGTAGCCCGTCCCCATGGCACCGGCCGCGTCAGCCAATTCCCATTTCAGCGAAGATCCGTTTAGCAAAATCAAGGAACTAACGGTCAGCGTACCGACAGACACACCGGGGCTGAGAACTGCACCTTGGCCCATGGTGACTACACCCAGGGCGCCGCCGCCGGTCAAAGTGCCACCCGTGACTTGGACTGCATTGCTGAGATTCGCTTCCACGCTCAAGGTGCCTCCGTTGACCGTGACCGCACCGGAGCCTAGGCCGCTGGCGGCAGTCACCCTAACGGTGCCCTGCTCCACCGTCAGGCCTCCGCTAAAGGCGTTGGCGGCGGCGAAGACTAACGAGCCGGTGCCTTGCTTGACCAAGCGACCGTCAGCCGCGGCACCAAACGTCAACGAACTGGCGAGGCGGACTAAGCCGCCCGAAGCGATATCAAACGTCGCCGTCGACCCGTCAGTAATGCGCAGGCGAGCCGACAGGTCATCGTTATTGCCAGCGGCCCAGGCTAGCGTCGAGACCCCGCTGACCACGACAGGACCCGTGTAGGTGTTGTCGCCCAACGCACCCGCCGTGAAGGCCAGCTGGCCAGCGTTAACGTTGAAATCCGCCGTGGGCGCGAACCGCGCTGCAGGGCCGGAGAGTAACCACTTGCCAACGCCTTCTTTGATCAGCCCAGAGAACACAAACTGCGCTGCATCCGACTCGAACATCTCGGCGGCGAAAACATTACTTCCGAGATTAGAACCAGCCAGGGTCAAGCGGCGGTTAGGACTGAAGTCATTACTGAAATCCACCAACGCCGAGGAAGTGATCACCAAAGCTCCGTTCCCATCCGAGATAAAGCGAGCCCCGCTGCCGGCCACCGTGAAACCACGGGCCGTCGACTCACCTGTGCCGCTATAGAGCAAGGTGCCACCCGAGAATTTCAGGCCAGCCGGCGTCATGAGCACGAGCCCCAAGGCGGACGGGTTGGTTCCGTCGCCCATCGAGGCTACCTGTAACGTGCTGTCCTGAATCAACCAAGAACCCGCAAAGGTATTCGCCCCCGCAAGCACGACCGTACCGCTGCCGGTAAAGAAGGCATTGGGCCCACCGATCACGAGCGTAGCGACGGTGGATTCGCTGGAGATCACAGACTCCACTCGCAAGGTGGCGCCAGCGACCGGATTGAGGTAGCCCGTCGAACCAGTCCGTAGGAGTAAGCCACGCTTGGCATTGAGCGTAAAACTGGAGGTCGCCTGAATAGCACCGCCATCCAGAACAACCTGATCGGCGACGATATTGGTAGGAACGGCGCCGAAAGCAGCGTCCGAAGCCATGGCTAACTCTCCACCTGATAGCACCCACTTACCCGTGAAGCTTGGGGCGGCTGGGACGAGTAATTGCCCTGCGCCTGCCTTGCGTACGGTCGCGGCACCCGCCAGCGGAAGAGCGAAGGCCACATTGTTGCCGTTCGTATCGAGCGTAAAGGTCGTGCCAGCTAAAAGCGTCGGTAACTTAGCGGAGATATCCGCGCTAACGCCGGCACCCCAAGCGATTCCACCACTATTTGGCACATTCAGCGTCACCACGTTTTCCAGTGCCCGTGCGGTGGAAACCTGCAGCACGCCGCCATCGATGGTGACGCCGCCCGACAGCAGACTGACACCGGCGAGCGCGACTGTGCCGGCCTGTACCTTCAACTCACCCGTAAAGGTATTGGCACCGCTCAGCGTCAAAGTGCCGTTACCAATCTTAGTGAGGCCACCCGGTCCACTCACGACCCCCGTAAAGAGTGAACTAGCGTCGCCTCGGCCGATTTCCAAGGTGACCGCGTCCCCCGCCGAATTAACCAGGGCGAGATTGGCTGGAGTCACCAAGGAACTCGTCAGGCCACCCAAAGCAAAAACCTTTGAGGTGACCGCGGCATCGAAGACCAGCGTTCCACCAGCCAAATCTAAGGTACTGGAGCGAAGGGCGTCGCGATGGGCTAAAGTCAGCGTACCGG
>CAIXHF010000104.1 GCA_903919185.1 uncultured Opitutia bacterium
GTGTTCCGGTTGTCACGTCCGTGGCACCGCCGGGTAGCTAAGCATGGAACGGATAAGCGCTGAAAGCATCTAAGCGCCAAGCCTTTCCCAAGATAAGATCTCCCTATAGAACCCAGGTAGACCACCTGGTTGATAGGTCGCAGGTGTAAGCGTAGCGATACGTTGAGCTTAGCGATACTAATGTTCGATTGATCTGCAATTGGCTTTCTTAGCCGTCTCAAATGACGTCTAGGCCAATGGAATTAGAACGGTAATTTTACTATGCGTAAATTGTGCAACTTTCCCTATGACAGTCGCTCAAACCTGGCCAAAACCATCTCATGATCACCCTTCACTGAGAGCGACTCGAGGATTCCTTCTGGTGATCATGGGCACATGGAAACACTCGTTCCCATCCCGAACACGAAAGTTAAGAATGTAGCCGCCGATGGTAGTGCAGCCCCGCTGCTGTGCGAGAGTAGGTCGTCGCCAGGTTTACGGACCCCGGTCACCGCAAGGTGGCCGGGGTCCTCTTATTTCCAGGGGTCGCTACCGACCCCAGCCCATCGAGGCTCGTGCCCAGCTTATTCTTAGCCGGCCACGGGCCTCGCCATGGCGTAGGCAGGCTTGAAGCCGGCTGTGCTCCGCTCGGTTACTCGCGTGGCGCCCTCCGGTCTTCCTGCCTGCGAGTAGGCGTGGCCTTATGCCAGTTGGAACGACCGATTACCAGCTGGTTAGGCTGAACGGTACCGGCTGAATGGCCCTTGCCCGTAGATGGCAGGCTCGGCTCGCTTCACCTCGGGCTCCCGCTCCCAGGCGCGGGGGCTTGGGGCTGCTGGCCGTTTCGTTATCTGCGAGTCACGGCTGCGTCGGCCATTCGCTCGGAGTGGCTGAAGTCTGGCCCTCTTGCGACGGCAGGGCTATTCAAGTCCGTGCCGCGAGTTCCCCGAGGGTGACTTGCGAATCCGGGGTCTGCATGAGGCGCTGTTCGATCTGAGCGAGTTCCCTGGCCGCCGGATCGCTCCGCAAGTCGGGCTCGCCGGCGTTGTTGTCGGAATGTAGGTCCACCACGCCCCAAAGCTGTCCAACGGTCATGGACTCCAACGGCCGGGCCGGCCGGTGGCCTTCCGTGCGGCTTTCCATGGCGAGCAGGTCAGCGTCTCGCAGCATCTGAAGGCACCCATCGGCTACGGTTGCAGGGATGCGGGCGATTTCAGCGATATCTTCGGCCCGCGGGCCGGGGAGGCCCCCGCGATAGCGGCGGAGCGTCTCGGCGGCGCACACAAAGGCGAGGGTGCGGCGGGCCCGATGGCTTAGGCTTTCCCAAGCCTTATGGAGAGCCAGTGCCCGGCGGTGCTGGTAGGCGTAGGCGACCTGGCCGCCAATGAGCACGAAAAGCCATGCGAGGTAGGTGCCAAACATGAGCACCAAGACAATACTGAGTTCGCCGTATAGATCCTGGAATTGCGATACTTTGCCGACGTAAATGGCGGCGAGGTGATGGTTGGCGGTGATGAGGAGCGCGATGGTGGTTCCGCCGACGAGGGCCGCACTCCAGCGGACACGCACATTCGGCATCATCCGGTTGAAGACGGCGAAGGCCAGCGCCAGTAAGCCGAGGGAGACGAAGAAGGGACCACTGCCGGTAATGAAGCCGATAACCGCTTCGCCCCAGGGTAAGCGGATGAGCCAGTCGCCGAGCCAATTAGTACTGTCCCCAAACATTTTAGCGAGCGCCGCCATCGAAAGCATCGTGACCGTCGTGGCACCGATCAGAAAGAATAGCACGAGGAAGAGCAGGTAGTTCGCGAAACGATCACGCCAACTGCGGCCATAGCGGACGCCCCAGATGCCGTTGAGCGCATCTTCCACGCGGCTCAGCATGAGCACGGCGAGCACCAGGATAAGGCCTAATCCAACCACACCCGCTTGGCCGTTCGCCGCATTCGCCAGTAGGCGATCGACGAAGGCATCGAGCTCGACATTAATCTCGCGCAGTTGCGTCGGACTACTCGCTGCGGTGGGCTTGTTGGTGCCGCTGTTTGCCGCTGGTGCCTGGGCGGCCACTTGTGGCACCAGGTATTCGATGCCGGCGACGATGGCCTGCTTCGCGGGGTTGTCCCCGGCGTTGCCTGAGCGCGTGAGGATGTATCCAGAAACTGTGAGCGCGAGCGCGAGGATCGGGCCGACGGACATCAAGGTGTAATAGGTCAAGGCCGCCGATTGTTGCGGCAGACGATTACTGATGGTCCCCTGCCAGCAAGTAGCTAAGACCCGCCACGAGGTTTTCAGCGCGCCGCGCCAACCGCGTTCCGCGAGCGCGTCCGGGGTCCAGCAAGACGCGAGCAGGGGGGCTCGCGGGGTCTTTGCGGAGGTTTCTGCCGGCGGGCCTGGTTGCATCAGGGCAGGGTGGACGACCCGTGGCTCCGGGGCAACCCCGCGGGTGGGGGTGAATAGCGTGAGCAACACTAACAACTGACGTTTGCGCCCCAGCCAGGGCGAGATTTTCTCCCGGAGGTGCTTCTAGGGTCTTTCTTCATCAAAATTTCGTCAAAAAAGACGATTGTGAATAAAGTTGGTTCCCCAAGTGCCGAAACCCCAGTGGTTTGCGAAAAAACCACACATCTAGTGTCGGTTTTCATTTGCACCCCCTACATCTAGTATTATTTCCAATCTATACCAATTTGCTAGCGGCCTACCCCGGCCACTAAATAACCCCTTCCACCCCTCTCCTCCATGGAAACCATTACGATAACCGTAGGTAAAAAAACCTTCGTCCTTGATAAGACGAAGGCCGAAGAAGCCTTTAATAACAAGAAGGTCATTAACGGTCGCGAGACCATGTTCTTCAACATCCTGCCGTTGAAGTACCAGTGGGCCTACGACCTCTACAAGACGATGAAGGCCAACCATTGGGAGCCCGAAGAGATTCCGATGCAGGAGGACTGCCAGCAGTGGCGCGACACCAACGGCAACATCACCGATATCGACCGCTGGATCATCAAGATGGCCATCGGCTATTTCTCCGCCGCTGAAGGTATCGTGGGAGATAATATCATCCACGTCGTCCGCGAGGTCATGACCGCCCCTGAGCTCAAGCTCGTGCTCGGTCGCCATGCCCATGAAGAGAATATCCACGCCGACTCCTTGGTGTACATGATCTCCTCGCTCGGTATCAACCCGCACGAGTGCGAAGCGATGTTCGAAGACATCCCGACGATCGCCAAGAAGGCCGCCTTCGTCGTCAACAATTCCCGGGCGCTGCGCCGTAAACTCGACCTCACGAAGCTCGAGGACAAGCAGGCCCTGGCCCACAACATTTTCCTCTTCGGGCAGTGCATGGAAGGCACCCAGTTCTACGGCCTCTTCGGCATGGTGCTCTCGCTGGCTCGCCAGAACAAGTTCCCAGGCATCGGCAACATGTTCAAGTACACCTTGCGCGATGAGTCCAACCACATCGACCTCTTCTGCCGCTTGCTGCTCGAACTGGTGAAGGAGAATCCCGACATCTGGACGCCCGCCTTCCGCGAGGAGCTCCGCCAGCTGATGGCCACCGCCGTGGCGCTCGAGAAGGACTTCATCCGCGACTGCCTCCCGATTAACGCCCTCGGTCTCTCCTCCAAGGAGTTCGAGCAGTACATCGACTTCATCGCCGACCGCCGTCTGCGTAATTGTGGCCTCGCGCCGCTCACGGTCGACCCCGTTAACCCTTTCCCTTGGTTGTCCGAGATGATGGACCTGAAGAAGGAGCAAAACTTCTTCGAAGGCCGTGTCACCGAATACCAGAAGTCGGCCAATCTAGAAACCGTAAGCGACGACGAGCTCTAAGCCGATTTCTCGCCAAAAGTAGGTGCACCCCCTTGCGCACCTGCCTTGGCAAAGTTCCTGTTCTTACGCCCCTTTTCCTCTCCGTCCTAATTTTTTCCGCCGCTGGCCCACGCCCGCAGCAACCTCCCCCCATCTTTCCTTCCCTCTCCCGTTAACTCAATCGTCTCATGAACCCCGAACTCCCTTTCTTCCGCGAAGACATCGCCCTCAAAAACGCTGTCCGCACGCCGGCTAACGCCAAACCCCGCTTTAACTGGCGCGAGTCCCTCCCAGTCGCTGCCGCCGGTTCCGCCGCCACCAGCACCGACTCCGCCCGCTTCGCGGACATCATCGGTAATGCCCTGACCGACCTGCTCCTTTCCCGCCAAGTCACGGAAATCTTCACCGAGCAGAATCGCACGTTCGTTGCGGCCGTCGCTGGGGAAGTGACCCAGCTCGTCGCCCAGCTCGCCAACCAGCACGGTGGCCAAGTCAGCGAAGCCCAGCTCATCCCCATCATTGAGCGCGCGCTCATCAATAATAACCGCCACGACGTCGCCAAGAGCCTCGTCTTCTCCTCCGACGCCGCGCGCGGCGTGGACGTACCGGTCGTCACGACGCGTCTGATGCGCCGCAACCACCAAGTCGTGCCGTGGAACCAGGACAAGATCGACATCGCGGTCCGCAAATCATTCCTCTCGCTCGGCCTCGATTCCGCTCCCGCTGAGCGCGTCGCCGCCGCCGTGACTCGTGCGGTGGCTCTGGGCGGCCAGAACATCATCGGCATCGAAGAGGTTCAAGATATCGTCCAGACCGAGTTGATGCGCCAAGGCCACTACAAGGTCGCCGAAGCCTACATTCTCTACCGCGCGATGCGCACCAAGCAGCGCGAGCAGGAAGCCGCCGCCGCCGTGCCCGTCGACGACCACCAGGACTCTCTCCTGCTCATCAAGAACCCCGATGGTACCACTTTCCTCTGGAACGGTGAAGACCTCCGCAAGCGCATCTCCTACGCCCTCACGGGCCTTGAAATCGACATGCCGGCCGAAGCCATCGAGGCCGAGCTCCGCCGCGGCCTGTTCAACGAAGTCGCCGCCGCCGACCTCCGCAAGACGGTTGAACTCAACGCGAAGACGCTCATTGAGCGCGACGCTGATTTTGCGCTCTTCGCCGCCCGCATCTCGCTGTCCTATATCTACGAGGAGGTTCTCGGTTGGAGTATCATGCGAGACGGTATCGACAAGCTCCGCGAATTCCACCGCGCTAAGTTCTCGGCCTACATCGAGCGCGGCATCGAAATCGGCCGCCTCTCACCCGACCTGCGTCGCTACGACCTCGCTAAGTTGGCCGACGCCCTCGACCCGATGTCCGACATGGATTTCGAGTTCCTCGGCGTGCAGACGCTCTACGACCGCTACCTGATCATCGACAAGACGGAGCGTACCCACCGCCGCCTCGAGACGCCCCAGTTCTTCTGGATGCGCGTTGCCATGGGCCTCTTCCTCCGCGAGGAGACGAATCGCGAAGAGTGGGCGATTCGCCTCCACGCGCTCTACAAGTCCCGCCGCTTCTGCAGCTCGACCCCGACGCTTTTCAATGCCGGTACGCTGCATAGCCAGTTGTCGTCCTGCTACCTCTACAAGGTCGATGACACCATCGAGTCGATCATGATCCGGGGCATCGCGGAGAACGCCTTCCTCTCTAAGTGGGCGGGCGGTCTGGGCGGTTCTTGGACGGCCGTCCGTGGCACGGGTTCGCACATCAAGGGCACCAACGGCGAATCACAGGGCGTCATGCCGTTCCTTAAGCTGCACAACGACCAGCTCGTCGCGGTCAACCAGGGCGGTAAGCGTCGTGGCTCCGGCTGTGCCTACCTCGAGACGTGGCATAACGACGTCGAAGACTTCCTTGAGCTCCGCCGTAACACCGGTGACGACCGTCGTCGTACCCACGACATGAACACGGCGAACTGGATTCCCGACTTGTTTATGAAGCGCCTGCGCGATCGCCAGAATTGGACGCTCTTCATGTCGAACGAGGTCTCGGACTTGCATGAAACTTTCGGCGCTGATTTCGAGCGTCGCTATGTCGCCTACGAGCAGAAGGCCAAGGAAGGGAAAATCTTTGGCAAGACCGTGCCGGCCGTTGAGCTCTGGAAGAAGATGCTCAATATGATCTTCGAGACGGGCCACCCCTGGATGACCTTTAAGGATCCGTGTAATGTCCGTTCGCCGCAGGATCACGTGGGCGTCATCCACTCGTCTAACCTCTGTACCGAAATCACACTCAACACGAGTGCCGATGAGACCGCCGTCTGTAATCTCGGCTCCATTGTCCTCGATGCCCACCTCGATGCCGCAGGTAATATCGACCACGCCAAGCTCGCGGAGACCGTCCATGTGGCCGTCCGCGCGCTCGACAACGTCATCGACATCAACTTCTACCCGACCAAGGCCGCGGAGGTTTCCAACCTACGCCACCGCCCGGTCGGCCTCGGCGTCATGGGCCTCCAAGACTGCCTCTACCGTCGCAACGTCTCCTTCGCCTCCGACGCCGCCGTCGAGTTTAACGACGAGATCATGGAAGCCGTGGCCTTCTACGCCTACGGTGCCTCCTCTGACCTCGCCGCCGAACGCGGCGCCTACAGCACCTATAAGGGCTCTAAGTGGGACCGCGGCCTGCTCCCGCAGGATACCGTCGACCTCCTCGAAGCCGAGCGTGGCGAAAAAATCGAAGTCAAGCGTGGCGGCCTGCTCGACTGGGCGCCCATCCGCGCCAAAATCGCCAAGCAGGGCATGCGGAACTCCAACGTCCTCGCCATCGCGCCGACGGCGACCATCTCTAACATTGTCGGTAGTTCGCCTTGCATCGAGCCGACTTACAAAAACCTCTTCGCCAAGAGCAACCTGTCCGGCGATTTCATCGAGCTCAACAGCAGCTTGGGGCGCGACCTCAAGAAGCTAGGCCTTTGGAATCAGAAGATGGTTGAACAGCTCAAGTACTTCGATGGCGAACTGAAGGAGATCCCGGAGATCCCCCAAGTCCTCAAGGACAAGTATATGACGGCCTTCATCATTGACTACAAGTGGCTCATCGATGCCGCCGCGCGCCGTCAGAAGTGGATCGACCAGGCCCAGTCGCTCAACCTGTTCCTGCCGCGCGCCGAACTCAAGGTCCTCTCCCATATGTACCAGTACGCCTGGCGCACGGGTCTCAAGACGACCTATTATCTCCGCACGCTGGGTGCCTCGAACATCGAGAAGGCCACCGTCGAAGTGCAGGCGAAGGCTGAAGCGGAGCCAGAGAAGAAGGCCGCCACCGAAGCCGAGAAGAGCGCCTGTTCCATCGATGCGATGTTGAACGGCGGGACTTGCGAGGCCTGCCAGTAAGCATCGTTGCTTCAGTGTTCAACTAGGGGCGGCCGTGCGGCCGCCCCTTTTGTTTGGCCTGGTCCCCAAGGTTGCCTTTTCACGCCCACTCGCCTTCGATCGCCCTATGTCTTCCTCCCTGCTGACTTCTGCCGGCGAAGTCCTCGTGCGTACCCGCGACGAATCCTTCGCTGAGCTCGCCCGCCGCATCCATGCGCTGGCAGTGCGTGGTCCGGCGACCGTGGCCCTCAGCGGCGGCTCCACCCCGAAGGCTTTCTACGCTTGGGCGGTGGCCAGCGGTGCGTTGTCAGCGCAGGCTTTGGAGCGCATCACCTGGCATGTGAGCGACGAACGCTGCGTCTCCCTGAGTTCCGATGATTCCAACTTCGGGCATGCCGCCCGCGGGTTGCTCGATCCGTTGCAGGTACCGGCCGCCCGTCGCCAGCCTTGGCCCGTCGAGTTGGCTCCGGCCGCGGCGGCCGCGGCTTATGAGGCCGCCTGGCAGGCCCAGCCGAATAAGGCCTACGACCTTTGTGTGCTGGGTCTAGGGGATGACAGCCACATTGCCTCGCTCTGGCCGCAGTGCCCCCTCATCGGGGCTCCGGGCCTACCGCGCTTCGTCGCCACCGAGTGGCCGGGCCGCGGTTGGCGCCTGACCATCACGGAAGTTGGCTTGGCCCAATGCGGATCCGTCGTCGTGCTCGTCAACGGTCAGTCCAAAGCGGCCGCTTTACTGAGCGTCTGTGCCGGTGAATTCGACCCCGCCCGTTATCCTGGCCAAGTGCTGCGCGCCTTGGCGCACAAGGTCACTTGGCTGGCGGATGCGGAAGCGGCGTCGGCGCTATAAGTGGCGCTGGGTTCGTTTCCACGACCGTTTCTTTCGGCAAGGGGCCTTGCACCGCAAGCCCTGGGCCAACGACCATGATGAAGCGCCGGGCGGGCGAGAGAATGGTCTTCGTTGAGCAATCAGGCTGCCATTTCTGTCCGTCCAAGTAATCGAGCGTGAGGTGGGCGCTGGTACGTTCCGCCGCAATGAACGGGATGACGCCGGACTTGCCTGGGTCGACTTCGCTGACTTGGTCGTTCAGCCGGCAACGTAGGCGCTTGTCCGATAGGTTGAGCAGACAGGCGGAACCCCAAGGAAAAACCTCGAGGTCAGCGGGCACGAGCCAGGCGCGCATGGAGGCGGGGTGCTCGCCTTGCATCACTAAGATGAAGCGTTGGCCGGCCTTCGGAAACGGAAAGGTCGCCACCTGCTTGGCTTGCGGGGCGTTCGCCACCCATAGCTCCACCGATGCGCAGGGCGGGACGACCGCGTTGGTGATGATGGCACCAGCCTGTGCCTGCAGCGGGATGGCTTGCTGGGTTGGTTGCGTGACCAAGTAGACTTTCCCGCCAGGGGTGCCTGCCCAGCAGGCCTGAAGGACCAAGGATCCCTGAGCTTCAGCCGCTGGCGGCGGCGCCGCGGTTTCTTCGGCACATAGATGAGGAAGCGCGCAGAGGCTAAGCCAGAGTAGCCTCATTTGATCAAAGGCTTCCCGTTGGCGGGCGGTACGACCACTGGGGCGACGGGCTCAACGCTTTCGATACTCCGGCTTTCAAAGAGGGGACGACCATCCGCCGAGACGCCTGTTTGCAGGACGAAGACTAGGGAGCGACGGTTGGGTCGGCCCGCAATCTTGGTGCCAAGGATGGGCTCGAGGCCGTTGTTCGGGAGTAACGCCGCCAGCTTGATGTGGCTCGTCATACGTTCGCGGAAGATGACGGGGAGTAGGTCGGAGCTGCCGGGGGCAAGTCGGAAGCCCTTAGCATCGATTTCGCCGGCTAACGTCGAAGCCGAAAGGTTGACCACACGGATGGAACCGTAGGGAAAGCGCCCCGCCTCATAATCAAAGGCCCGGCCAGCGCACGAGCCATCTGGGGCCATTAGTAGCAGCACACCGATATCAGGGGAGTCGGGCAAAGCCAAGGAGGCAAAAGGCGCCCAGTCGTCTGCCTTTTCTTTTTTCACGGGTTCTGGCTTAGCCTTGGGGTCTGGCTTCGGCGTCGCGCTTTGTGCGTAGAGTTTATCGGGGTCAAAGGCCTCTATTTTTTGAGCCGCGCCTTTCTTGCGCACAATAACCAACTGCGCGGGTCCGCGATATTCCTTGGAGAGGTCGAGGTTCATCTCCAGCGCCACGAAGGGGATGATTTCCTTGCCCTGGACGATGGCTAACTCGACTCGTTCCGACGGGTTCGCCCACCAGGCGAGTCGCAAGGTACACTTACGTTCGGGTGGCGGTTCGGGCGCGGCTACGAGCGAGAGGGCGGTGGCCAAGAAAAGGAAGAGACGCATGCGTTCAGATATCGGAGTCACGGAGCCAGCGGACCGCAGTGATCTTAAAACGGCGACCGAGCAAGTTGTTCACGCGGCTGGCGTCCTTGTTGCGTACCCAGCGTTCCATGATTGGTGAGGTCGCGTAGTTGGTGATTGAAGGGGCGCGATAGCCGCCGAAGCCGCCCCCTCCGCCAAAGTTATCGCCCGCGGCGCCGCCACCGCCCGGCACGGTGATGCTGCTGCCGACGGGCAGGGCGCCGATGGCCACCGTGGGTTCGCGGTCGTCGGGGATCAGTAGCTCCGGCATGCGCTGGACGGTGAGTTCGACCCAAGCCTTACCAGCGACTTCGCCGTTGGCATTGAGGCTCTCGCCATACGCCCGGACGACGAAGGTATCGCCGCGGACCGTCAGGGAAGGGCCAATGGCGTTAAGTACCTGCATCTGCAGGAGGTGCGAATGGGAGCCGGCTTGCGCGGGGAATGCGCCCGTGCCTTGGGCGTTGGACGACATCGAATAGGCTGCCGGGTCGAAGGCCTTCGCCTGCGGGAAGCGGCCGCCGGCCGTCGTGACTTTCGTGGTGAAGCCTTCCTTTATCTTACCTCCAGCCACCGCGTAATCATTCAGGCCGGAGGCATCGATCGCGGCCTGGAGCGGCCCTTTCAGGCCGGTGGCTTGGTTGGTGAGGCGGCGATTAACGAAGTCAGCAATGCTCATGAATGGCCCGCGCCGCCGGACCTCAATGACGATATTGTCGGCGAGCTTATCAATCTCAGCGTCGGTCAGGCTATGGAATTTTAAGCCCCAATAGGAGCCCGCGCCTTGCACGTCGGTGGTGTTGGGCGGGATGCCGAAGCGGCTGAACACCGACGTGCCAGGGGTATCGACGCCGCGGAGCGACGTAAGCATGAGGCGCCAAGCTTCCTTGGAGGTGGAATTCACATTAAAGGCGCCCTCGTAGAGGAATTGTTTCGCGACGCGCTCTGGGCGAGAGGGGACTTCGCCGGCGGGGCGCGGCGTCGCGCTCGGGTTCCGGTAGAAATCATTCTTCAGTTCGGTGTCGCTGCGGCCATCGCTGAAGCGGCCCCAGATAAGCCGTTTATTAGCGAGCGGCTTATTGCCGATGGCGAGGTCGTCCCAGACGTCCGCTAGACTCGTCTTCTGGTTGCCGGCCGTCACGACGGCGGGGGCGGGGTTGCGCGTAGAGACGCCACCCGAGAATACGTTGCGGGCCACGTTAGGCATGGCGGCGTTGGCGCCCGAGAAGAAGTAGTGATCCCAGAGGGCGAGGTTCGCGAGGAAGGCGCTGTCCGTACGGATGGTCGAGGTATTGCCGTTATCCGTGCCGAAGTCGGCCGTGCCGTTGTCGACGCGGGCCATCGGGCTGACGCAGGAGTTCGGCCAGAAGAGCGTCATCGTTGTGCTCGGTAGGCCAATGTGCGGGAAACTATTGCCGACGGTATAGGCGGGCTGTGTCGCAAAGGTGCCGAACTGCGCATGGCCGAGGCCGGTCAGCGAAAGCATCGGGCGCTGGGGAACTTCGAAGAGGATGGTATCCGTGCGGCCTTCGTTGAGCTTGTAGCTATTGCCGTAGTAGCCCTTGTTGGTCGACGTCATATCGACGGGCGTGAACGAGCCAGGGTCCTGATAGAAGCTCAGAATCATTGGCGGCGACTGCAGTGAGTCGGCATCCCAGTCGCGCGGGTCCGTGGCGTCGTAGCGCATGTCCGCGACTAGCGGGGAGCCTGTCCCAGCACCCACTCCACGGGCGTCGCCCACGGCGAGGTTGTCGACGTTGCGCGAGTCTGTCGGCGAGCGCCAGCGCAGGTCCATCACCCCGACAAAGGTGCGTTCGATGTAGGCGGCTGACGATGATTCGCCCGTGCGGCTGATGGTCTTTTGTGCGAGGACCTTCCGGGCCGTGACGGCGTCTGGGTAGAAATTGGTGAAGAAGCCGGTCCGGTTAATGAGCCCTTCGTCGGAGCCATCGCACTCGGCGTAGTTCTCGCCGCCCCAAATCTTGGCGAGCGGGTAGGTCGTCGACCCATTGTCCCGCTTGTAGTGCATGAGGTTATACTGGATGAAGAGTCCGTCCCAGTAGCCGCCCGAGGCGTCATTGCCGTTGGCGTTGGATCCCGAGGTGGGTACCCAGGCGGCATACATGCGGCTGATAATGGGCAGTCCGTTGGTGGCGGTCGAGACGCTACCGCTGTCGCCGAGGATGCGGTAGAAGTGGCGGGACTTATCTGGGTCGTAGCTACGCCCAGATTTAATGATGGAGGCGCCGTTGTTAGAAAGGCCCGTATTCGTCGAGCCTTCGCAACCGATGACGACCACTTCCCCAGGGGTCATGCGCAGCGTCGCCCCTTCGTTGGCGACCCAGCGGATGGCGAACGAGCGATTGAAGCCGTTGGTTTGTGGGTAGAAGACGCCGTTGGTAAAGGAGAGCCCGTTCGTGTTCACGCCGCTGAGGTTAAGCGCTTCTTCGACACCAGTGGTCGTGTTGACGCGCGAGAAGGTCAGCGCCAAGGGGTAGTATTTATTGAAGTAGGCACCGAACCCGGTGAACTCGAGTGCCACATTGTAGGGGTTGTGTAACGTGATGATCGGATCAAAGGTGACGCCGAGCGTATCTTGGTTGTAAATCACGCCCCAGCGTTGCGTGTGGCGGAGGACCGTCGGGGCGAGCTTCATTGCGGTCGGTTGCGGGAACTGACCACCCCCGGTCGACCAAGAGACCCTTGAGAACTGGTGCGGCTGGTAGGTACTGCGGACCCAGTTACCACCGCCGTAGTTAAGCATGCGCGCCTTACGGTGCAGGATGCCGGCATTGTATTTCTCGCCGAGGTAGGTCGGTCCTGAGGGATCGCCCACGCAACTCCACCCCGTGACGCCAGAACTGTAGGTGAACGGTTCAGCCGTACGGGCGAACCAGGCATCGGCGGAGCTGGCCGGCTGGCCGCGGGCACCAGTCGTCTCGAGCTCGCGCTTATACAGCCGATAGAAGTTGCGCATCAGCAGCCACGTCGGACCACGGACGGTCCAGTCGTCGCCGCTGTAGTCCTTAGTGCCATTCGCATAGGTCCCGGTAGCAGGTATGGAGCGGGGGCCTTGGTCGATGAGTGCCTGGTTGGTGCCCATCGGTGGCGGCACGGCGGAGGGGCCGCTGGTGCTATTGGGGATCGGGGCCTCAAAGACGAAGCCGAGCTTGTTACTCGTGTCGCCCCATTCGGCGAAGGACGGCGTATTGGTGGCCGAGAAGCCGAAGGCGCCCGCTAGGTTGATGAAGTTACGGTCGCCGGGAGCGCCGGGACTGTCGTGGAATTCGCCGAGTAGCTTGAAGTCCTCGTGCGGCAGTTCGAAGGCAATCGAAAGGTCGGTGCGGAGTCCGCCGTTGTAGGTATCTGAAAGTACGCCGTAGGAACGCAACGTGACATCGCCGTAGTACTTGGCGACCGTGTCGGCCGCGAGGGTGCCGTTGGCGGCATTAGCGGTGACACCCGATGCCCAGGCCCCGAGGTCGCTGCCAGAGCCGACGTAGGAAAGTTTAGAACCGCCGACTGAAGCAATGTCGGCGTCGACCCACAGCTTGAAATTCGGCCAAGCGAGCGAGGTGCTGCCGCCGAGCGTTTCTTGACCCGTGCGCCGAGCGGCGCTGTAGAGGTAGCCCTTATCCCAGACGTTCGGTGAAGTGGTGTAGGCTTCTGAAAGGTTGACCTTAGCCTTGATGCTTTCGTCGCCCGTCCACCATGCATAGCTGCCGAGGGCGGCGTCGTTCGCCCCAACCCCAGGCAAGGGCAGCGGGGGGATTTTGACGCGGTTGTCGATTTTGGCGTCACGGGCGATGGTGCCGTAGGCAAGCAAGGGAACCGTGCGGACAGCGGTGCTCGTAGCCGTGCCGGCGCTCTTCAGCAACTGGTCCATGGAGAGTGCTTCGCCGATCTTCAGTTGGCGGTTCGGCACCATGTTCGCGACAGCCTGACCAGTGCTCGGGTCGGCGGATACCAGGTAGCCAAGGAAGAGGCGGATATCTGGATCGGTGACCAGCCAGTCACGGACTTTCGATTGGTCGGCACCACCGGTACACCAGACGCCGGTCCAAGTTTTTTTGTCTTCGGTGACCATCAGCGTCGACTTGCTTTGCAGGTAGGTGTTGAGCGAGGTCCCTTGCTTCGTACCGTCGAGCAAGTCCATGCGGGCCGTCACGCGCTGGTCGTGTCCAGCGAGCGTCTGTAATTGGGCGACCGCGAGTCGGCCCGCGACGGCCGCATTCATGCGGGCCCGCAGGTAGGCCGAATGCGTGGTGGCGAGGCGGCCTTCCACTTGCAGGAAAGCCGCGAGCACAATCACCATCATCACCATCGCGGCCATGATGGTCAGCGAGAGGACGAGCGAAAAACCTCGCTTGTGCGTGGGGGGCATGGGGTGAAATTAGCCAGTCACCCAATTGATACAATCGGTAATAAAGACGGCCTTCAGGCTAATGCGTGAAGGCCGTCATATAGCACTACTTTGGGATTATTTGGACGACTTGGCAGAGGCTTTAGTTTCAGCCTTGCTGGAGCCCTTGCCATTGTTCCCGGGAGCGCTTGGAGGCGGCGGTACGCCGTTCGGATAAGGGTTCACGTCGAGGATACACTGGCTTTGGTAGCGCTCATCCTCGGAGCCGCTCTTTTCAATGATGAAGAAGAGTGTCCGGAAAGTTCTATTGAGGATAACCTTAGTCGAGTAGAGCACGCGTTGTTGACCGTCGGCTTCGAGCGCGGCGACGGCGATGGAGGCGGTGGTGCGTTCCTCGAACTTTTTGGGGCACTGTCCAGTTTGCCCCGGCTCCGTCATGAACACCGCGCCGTCCAACGAGCAGGCGATGCGCGCCCGCGAGAAGTTCACGAGTTTCAACGTCCCGTAAGGAAAGGCTTCGAGGCCGAAGTCGAACGTCCGGGTGATGCAGGTGTCGTCGGCCTCATTCGGGATCAACAACACGCCCATGTCGGTGTCCGTCGGACTTAAGGCAATCGTCGCATAAGGGACCCAGCCGAACTTGGGCTTGCCGTCCTTTTCGGTCTCACCGGTGGTCACCTTCTTGAGCAGCACCGCATTCACTTCGCCTTTGTAGTCGATGGGGTTGCTCAGCGACATCGGGTTAGGCGAAACCGGGATGCGTTCTCGGCCCATTTGCAAGGCAAGCTCGGGTACCTTCCGGGGGAAGTTCCACCAAGCAAAGCGAAGAGCACAGTGGCGTGATTCGACTTTCGGCGTATCCGCCGCAGGTAAGGGGAGGGCGCCCAGGCAGAGCAGGGCGAAGCAAAGACGGAGTAAAGGCATGGGCTTAGATTTCGTTCGCCGTCAACCAACGCGTCGACGTCGCCTTAAAGCGACGGCCGAAGAGGCGGTTGATATTGCCCGTCTGGGCGGTGCCGGTAGCGAGCGGGTTGCGTTCAAAGTGGTCGACGATGGGCTTGGTGTCGTATTCGGACGTCGCGGTGCCGTCGTTATTACGGTAGTCCTGTTTACGACGGTTCGGTTCGACCCAAGCTGGGCCGACGAATTCCGTGGTGCGCTGGACGACGACTTCAATCCAAGCCTTGCCAATCGGGTTGCCCGCGTTGTCGAGGGCTTCGCCGTAGGCACGCACCACGAAGGTGTCGGAGCGGGCCGTCAGGTTGGGCCCGATGGAGTTCAGTACATCCTTTTGCGTCACGATGCCAGGCGCCCCCAGCCCAGCGATGGCCGAGCCTTGGCTGCTATCCTTGCTGAGCGAGCGCAGCGTGGGGAAGCGGTCTTGCGCAGGCAGGGGGAGATAGGGGTCGGACATCGCTGCTCCGGGTACCGCGGCGAACGTGCCACCGGCGTTATTGATCGCTTGGTCGTTGATGTTCGTCGAGTCGATGGCCGCCTGCAGCGCGCCTTTCAGGCCAAAGTTGTCTGAGGCCACTAAACGGCGATTGATAAAGTCGGAGAGCGACATGAACGGTCCGCGTTTCCGGACTTCCTTCACCACCGCAGCGGCGAGGGTGTCGATTTCGGTGTCGGTGAGTTCGCGGTACGCCGTCCAGGGGGAGGTGGCACCGTCGTTATTCCCGAAGGCGCGGGCGAAGCGGGTGAGCGCGGTGCCCGTGGAGACGCCCGAAGCGTCGGGAATCTTCTGGCCGCGCAGCGAGCCGAGGACCGCCTTCCAGGCTGCCTTGGAGGTCGAGTTCACGTTGAAGCCGCCGTCGTAGAGCGAGTTCGTTGGGATGAACCCCGGGTGGGGAAACGCGAACGGTTGGCCGCCTGTCGCCGGTGCATAGGCGACGCGCTTGTTGGCGAGCGGGTTGCTGCCCTTGTCGAGGGCATCTTTAATCCCCGCAATCTTCGTGAGATCCGTCACGCCGTTGGCGGTGAGCGCGAGGGCTTGGTCGGCCTTGATCTTCGCGTCGGTCGGCAGGTTCGGTCCGCTCGGCCACGCCGAGGCGTTATCGCTGTAGGAGGTGACCTGCGCATTCAGACCGCTGAAGAAGTAACTATCCCAGAGCGCAAGGTTAGCCGCGAAGGCGTCGTCGGTGCGTACGTTCGCATTGTGGCGGATGACGTTTGAGCCCATCGCCTTGGCGACGTAGCCGTGTTCGATAACGGGTTCCTCGCCGCCTTTGGTGCCGGGCCAGTCGCAGACCTTGGTGAGGTTCTTGATGCCCGGGTGGGCGAAGGAGGCGCCGACGGTGAGGTCCGCTTCCGTGTCGGTCTGCGCAGTCGCCGCATCCCCGAGCTGCGAGAGCGAGAGCAAGGGACGACGCGGGATGGGGAAGAGGATGACGTTATTGTTGCCGCCTTGGCCAACGAGGACGCTCTTACCCCAGTAGCCACGGTTGCGGCCGGAGTTGTCGATGTCGTACATCTTGTTGACGCCGAGTTGGTCGACCGCGCGTTGGCTCATAATCCAGCCGGCCGGAGCGTGCGTCTTGCCATCGTAGCCCAACATGAACGCCTGCGAGGCACGCGTGCTGAAGACGTAGGGAGACATCGGGGCGGAGCGCATCTCTTCGGGGGTCTTCATGCGGTCGAAGTCGCCGCTGGGCACATAGCTGCTGTTCTGCGGATACCAGTTATTGCCCGCATAGGTTTCTTTGGCCCCGCGGGCGAGGATGTCCAAGATGAAGAACTTCTGCTTGTCGACCGCGCTGCCCGCATTGGCCCACGCGTCTTGGTTTTGGCCGGCAAACCGTAGGATGGTGACGGGCGCCAGCTGGAGCGAGCGCGACCATTGGCTGCCGAAGCCTTGGGCGGCGCCGAATTCCGGGTCACTGTTCACGGTATAGCCGCTGTTCGCGTTGCCGTACATCGGCCACCCCGTGGTCATGCAGCGCAAGTTCAGGAGCAGCGGTTCGTTGACGAGTTCGACGCCCATGACGGCCCCCGTGCCGCCGGCTTGGCGCGTGTCGTCGGTCGTGCCGAACCAGCGCCGGCCCCAGCTGAGTTGCTGGTTGTCATGGCTGTACTTGTTCAGCAGGTAGAAGTTCCAGGTTTGGTAGCCGCCATCGACGACGTGGCCGCCGCCGCGGATGCTGTTGTTCAGGAACATGTTTCCGCCGAGGGCCACGCCGCCTTCATTACGGACGCGGACGTTGAGCGAGAGCCCGCGCTGCGCGACAATGGAATTGAGCGAGGGGATGGTCCCATCCCAGCCTGGGAGGACGGTTTGGACGGCCTGCAGGGTCGCGTTGCTCGTGGCGGCGATCGCGGCGCCCGAGGAATTACGGAGACCCGCGTACGCGTCGATGGGGAAGAACATGCGGCTTTGTTCTTCGTAGACGAAGTCGCCAGGGACCTGGTTATTGCCGTTGGTATCAAATTTGCGCAATGGGCCTTTGGTCGAACTCAGCACGCGGACTTCGCCCGGCTCGAGTCGGAAGACGCTGCTCGACGAGGTGCCGTTGCTGGATCCAGCCACGGCGCGGAAGGAGAATTCGCGGCCTTCTTCGAAGCTCGTGCCCGGGAAGACGTCCCCGATGATTTGATTGCCCGCGTAGAATTCGAAGAGGTGCGAGAGCGAGTAGGCATTCATCAGCATCGCGATGCCTTGGAACTCGATGGCGCAATCGTAGGGGTTGTGCACCGTGATGAGCGGGTCGACGGCGATGCCAAGCATGTCGTCGTTCCAGACTACCGAATACATTAACGAGAAACGGATGATGCTGGGCGCGACCTTCATGGAAGTCGGCCAGAGGCGCGTCGTGGCGAGGCGTGGCTGATCGTAACTCGAATCGGCGGCCTCTGAACCGGTGCGGCCGGTCGGTGTGCCGATGCCGGCCGTCGACGAGGTCGTGGGGTTCATGTAGCCGCCTTGGGCGCGGTAGTTCGGACCGACAACCGAGCTGTAGTTGTTGCGGTAGTGGTAGTCGTTGGAGGTGCCGCTGCCGGGATACGCGCCGTAGAAGCCGGGTGGGCTGACGGAGAAGGTGCCAGTGCCTTGCTTGGCGACGGGCGTGCCGCGGTCGCCAGCGGCGTAGGAGAGGGGTTCGACGCCCCGAGCCATCACCGTGGTGGCGTCGGCGACGGCGTTCTGCCCGAGAATCTTATTCGCTGCGCCGGCGGTTTCGAGCTCGCGCTTGTACATGCGGTAATAGTTGCGGTATAAGTCCCAGGTCGGGCCGCGCACGATGCGGTTGTTGAGGTTGTCGACGTCCCCAGCGCCGAGGCCGGAGAACGCGGAGGGGCGTTGAACGACCCCGCCGAAGAAATTGCCCCGCAAGGGGATTTCGTAGACGAAGCCCATGCGCTCTGGCGTTTCGCCGCCGTTCAGGTTCTTCAGGGTCGCATAGCCAGAACCGAGCGTGCCTTGCATGAAACGCGGAGCCCATTCCGGGGA
>CAIXHF010000105.1 GCA_903919185.1 uncultured Opitutia bacterium
GCGAACCACGTGCACGCTACTTGGCGCGACTTGAAGAAGGACTTCGGTTACGACCCGCTCGCGCAGCACCTCAAGGAAGCGCACGGCAAGTAAGCGGCAATCCGAACCCCCAAAGAAGAACCCCGGACCTCCGGGGTTCTTCTTTGGGGTAGGGGCGCGACTGCGTCGCGTCCGTTCGCCGACCAGACCGCATTCTTATACATCGGTTAGGGGCAAGGCTTCGCCTTGCACTCCACCGCAGGAGGGCCCCGGACCTCCATAATACGCACTCAGTAATCCGTACTCTGTCCCACCCCTATACTCCATACTCCAATCCCCTACCCCCTTTCCCCCTATCCCCTTTTCACTTCATCCCCTTCCACGCTTCCATCGTTTCCTTCAGCAGCTCCTTCGGGTCCATCTTAATTCCAAAACCCTGGAAGCCGAAGGGGCCACGGAAGCCGGCGGCGCGGGCGTTGGCGACGAAGGCCTTCACATCGTACGTACCCCGACCGAGGGGCTGGATTAATTTATCCCAACCGAGCTTGCGCGTATCGCCCGTATCGGCGCCGTTAATGGTGATGAAGTTCAGGCGAGGCAATGCGGCCTTGATGACCGGTAACGGGTCGCGCTCGGAGCCCTCGACCTTGAGCCAGTGGCAAAGGTTAAAGGTCACGCCAAGGTCGGGATCATCCACCGCGTTCGCGATACGCAGACAGGCGTCCACGCTCTCCGCCCAGAAGCCCGTATGTGGGTAGAGCGAGACTTTCACGTGCTTGGCCTTCGCCAGCACCAAAGCCTTCTTCAGTGCAGGCACGGCAATCGTATCGCCATAAGTCGGGCCCGCTTTGATTCCGGCCGGCAACTGTACCTGCTGAATGCCTAGCCATAGCGTGGTATTCAGTCCCTCGAGAGCCGAGATTGCCTGAACTAGGTCAGCCGGGAGCTCGGCGGTTTCGAGCGAGAACTTCGTGACGTGGTAGGCGTTCGTGAACGCCACCTTTCGTTTGGCGAGTTCGGCGGCGTAGGCCTTAGCCGTAGCGGGAGTGCCCCCAAAACCAGCATAGCCCAGTTCGGACAATAGCTGCGCGCACTCCTCGGGCTTACCGCGGGCGGCCGTGTCCATCACGAAGAAAGGCGGTGGCTCCGCGGCGCAGACCGACATGACGGCGAACAACAGACCGAGGAGCGTCTTCATGTGCCCCAGCATCCACCGCATCCCACAACCCGCAAGTTTGTATCTGGTAGGGACCGCACTAGGTGCGGCCCGCTCGGAGTACAGAGTACGGATTTCAAAGTACAGAGATAAAGGGGACCAGGAACTGGAGGTACACGATTAGGACCGGGACTGCGTCGCTGGTATCGAGGTAGGGGCACGGCTTCGCCTTGCACTCCACCGCAGGAGGGCGCTGCAAAGCCACGCCCCTACCTATTTCTGAGCCGTCGCTTCCTCGCTTCAGATTTGCACCTTTGCACAGGCCGTAGGCCGATTGGCACATTTGCACTGCATGCCATCGGCTCACCTCCCACACGCCCGCAAATAAGCATCCAATTCACCCAGACGAAGGTCCTGCCAGCGATCTGACTCCAGACGCGATACCGTCGATTGGGTGACGCCCATGCGCTTGGCGACTTCGGACTGAGTCAGGCCCGCTGTTTGGCGACGCGCCTCCAGTATGGCCGTAAAGTCCGTCTCTGCCGCCTTCTGGCGCAGACCAGCCACGGACTTTGCGGAATACCCTAAATCGGCCGCGAGAGCGAAGACATCGCGATACGTGCGCACCTTGGAATGCTTAATCCTCATCCCCCGACTTAAAGCCCATCACCCAATCATGGCAATATGCAATATCTGCATATTGGCTAGGTTTATCCCCTATACGCAAAAGCCAGACAATCCGCTCTTCTTCATCCAACCAAAGGTAGAGCCGTAATTGAGTTAGACTGGCTCGCAAACCCTGATCGACCGCCAAGACCCCCTTACCTTCCGCATGAACCCAGCCGGGCAGACCAAACCCCGGACCAAGCAAGGGGTTATTCAGCCATCGGTCCAAGAAGTTCTGCAATCGTGCCCAGGTCGCGTCGCACGCATCGGGATAGCGTTTACGGCAACGCCGAAAGCCTTTCTCGAACCCATCCGACATCGCAACAGTCCAGTCCTCGTGCATGCACCCA
>CAIXHF010000106.1 GCA_903919185.1 uncultured Opitutia bacterium
CTATCCTCTATCCCCTTCGGCCATCCCCTAACCCCTATCCCCCATTGCCTCCCCACCCCTTGACTTCCCCGCCGTTACGGCAATACTGGTGGGAGTTCCTTCTCAGTCGGCCCGACAGGCGACTATCAACCTTTCGGGGGTGTTCCGGATTCGATTCCCATCAAGATATCATGACGGCATGCAGAGGACGTCAGCTCCCTCTTAAATCCAGCTGGCAGCATATAACTGCTAAAAACACCATCACGTTCGAAAGCGACAACGCTTTCGCACTCGCTGCCTAAATACAGCGACGGGCCCCAGGACGCGCCTGCATTCCTGGTTCAGCTCGGTTAACGTGGGCGATCCCCTCCTCTAGTTTCTATCTCCGGGGTAAGTGAGAATGAAGATAGGCCGCACGGGTGCGCATTCCCAAACGCGGTCGAGATCAACAATGACGCTAAGCATGTAGAAGATGTGACGTAAGGATAGGAAGACGCGGGTTCGACTCCCGCCACCTCCACCATTTAGCGAACGCAGTCCTCAGCCCACGGCCACCCGGTCGTGGGCTCGACTCGTTTAGCCTATTGAGTTGGTCGCACCAATACGAGGTCCGAACAGCGGTCCGCCGCAATCCACCGCACTGTCCCCGGCTGCTTACAAACATAGAAGTTATCAATGACGCCGACAAAGGACCGACCGGCGATCTCCGCATAGCCGACCGCCACCACGGCATGGCCCCAAGTGAGTTCGGGTTTCCGCGGGACCAGGACATTGCACAGCAATAAGGCTGGGCGGCCTTTGGAGATTTCTGTCCGCAGCACCTGATCGCTGTAACGGACCAGTTTGATATCGACGGCGACACGATACTGGGCGGCATCGGCGCGCAGGCCAGTCACCCATGCATCCGGATAAGCGCCCGCTAAAGCCATCTTGCCATCGGTATAGCCCTCGTCGTCAGGCAGCACGGACATCGGTAAACGATCACGCAGGCGCAGCACCAAGCCTTGATGACTGTCATCGGCCTGCCAATCAAAAGTCCCACGGTTAGACCAATAAGCCATGAGGCTACCACCCGACGTCGGTACACACCCAGAGGCCACCGGCTTACCATCCGCTCCCATAATTGCAAATTGCTGAATCGGTGGCACGCCAGCGAGGGCCTTGGCGGACGGGGCCGCGAGCTCGGTCAGGCCTTCCAAAGAAAAATCCACAATCTCGTGTCCTCCCTTTGCCCGCCAAGCCAAATAGCCAGCCTCACCATTGTCGGATTGCAACGTTGCCCAATAAAACTGGCCACCCGGCGGCGACCAGCGTGTGGCGACCGGTTGGACCTTTCGCACTTTGAGAATTTGGGTCGAGCCCCGCTGTGCACCCAACATGCCCGCCCGGCGCAACGATTCTAAATGCTCTCGGCCCTGCTCCTCCACCGACGGCTCCGCGCCACAACCGAGCAGTAAGGCCACCAAGAGGCAAAGACTTGCGCGCACTAAACCCATCTCACTTCGCGTCCTTCAGCATCACCAGGTTCGCTTCCGCGAACGCTTCGCCCATCAGCGCAAAAGTTTTGGCGCAACCGAGATAATGGTAACCTGCATTCGAGGCGCCACGTTTCCACTGAGCCGCTTCGGCTTCGGTGACTACTTTGGCTTCATACTCCTTAAGGTAATCACGCTGCTGAGCTTCGGTCATCTTCCCATCGGCGTTCGCTGACTTTGCGTTCTTATTTTTCAATTCGTAGGCCATCTGCCGGACCTTATCGCGCTTGGCCTGGATGGCGGCGAGTGATTCATCCCAGAAGGGTCCCGTGCGCACCGCAGTCACGTTACCTTTGAACTCTGCGAGGCTTGCCGGCGCGGCCATAGCTTCACGGAAGGCGAGGTTATCTTCACCCGGCTCTTTACCGCCGACGCCCATCACCCCAATGACGAAAGGCATCTTCGGCACACCGAGATCCTTGCGGACATCACGAATGAAGGCCGCCATAAAGTCGGAATATTTCGCATAGCGATTGACCGTCGAACCCTTAGGCAGGCGCGGGTAGAAGTTAGTATCGACCATGTCGTTGAAGCCCTGCAACCAGATGAAGCCGGCGATTTCATAGCCCTGCTTGGGGTCGTAGCTTGGGCAGACCCGACCAGGGTTAGCCAAGACTTGGCGCACGTGCGCGAGCATGAGTCGGTAGTAGTGGCCAGAGTTCGCTAACGGGTGACGGTCCTTCTCTAGGTCCGTCGGTGTCCGCGGGTATGGACCAGCCCCTGGCGAAAGGAAATCATAGTTAAGCGACTTACCGCCCCAAGCTGCCTTAATCAGCAGCACGGGTTCCTTATAGGTGCGATCCATGGCTAAGCCGAACGTATATTCCGGCCCGATTTTGCCGCCGTCCTTGGCCGGATCCTGCCGCGAACCATAACCCGTCGTCAGCTTACCAAAGCCTTCGCCATTCTTATCGCCGCTACCGGTAAGATAGGAAATCCAGACGCCCTCCCCTTCGGCGGGCGACTTGCCATCTGGCCCTTTCATCCGCTTCAGCAAGGGCGCGGTGGCTGGGTCCTCTCCGATATAATCGATGGTCTCGACCTTGGCATGTCCTTCCATGTTGGATTGGCCAACGAGGATGAAGACCTTAGTCGGAGCGGCCTGCAGGCCAAGGGTGGCTAGCAGTAAAAACAGCGAGGGGTAACGCATGCCTCCAGACAAAGGCAGTGGCCACAGATGGCAAGCCCTGCCCTACCCGGCGTGGCCTAGCACTTTACGTACATCTCAACCTTGCAATCATAGCCACCGAGGTCGACTTCCTGGCGGTAGTCCCGGCGCATCGTCTTGTCCGTGGACTCCAAGCGCAGCGGGTTGACGAAGATAACGCGGCCGCCGGGACGGAGGGTCGCCGAGGCGACTCGGAAGAAATCAGCGAACAGGCCGTGCAGGTTTGGCACGCGGACGCGCCGACCGAGGGGCGGATTCGAGATGATGAGCGAAAGCTTACCCGAGACCAAGACCGGTACTTCCGCGTAACCACGGAAGTCGCCCGTCAAGAAGGTGCTCTTCACGCCCTCCAAACCAGCGGCCTCCCAATTCGCCTTGGCAATCGCGATGGCCTTCTCGTTTAGGTCGGTACCAATAACCTGCTTCACGTCGCCCAACAAGGCGGTCTCAATGAGCTCCAAGCCTGAACCGCAAAACGGATCCCAGACGACTTCATTAGCCTGCCGACCAGCCAAGCGCGCCAAGCAGGCGGCCAGCGGCGGGTGCGAGGCGGCATTGATGGCGGCCTTGCGATAAGTCAGACGCGGATCGGGCGAAACCTTCGGACGGAGTTCCGCCAAGGCAGCGGACGGCGCCAAGAAGACGTCGACCGACCACGGGGCCTCGCGGGCGTCGTTCAGGATACGGGGATTCAACTTAAACGCTTCCGCGGCCACCTTGGCCACGTCGTCGTCATGGTTTTCGCTGCCCGAAAAAGACAGGCGATAGCGCCACGACCCATCCGTGAGCGAGTCCATGAGGCGCTCGCTCAAAGGCGAGCTGATGAGTTTAGCCAAGCCCGCCACCGCTTCGGGGCTTTCTGGGTCACGTATGCGCCCCAAACTAAAGCCCATCGTGTCGAAACAGCGCAACTGATAGAGATCACGCAGACTGAAAGGCCCCTTGGCCGCGACCACCACGTGGCAACCGCGGACTTCGAGTACGCGGAACTTCCCACCCGCGGTATCGCTGGCGCGCACTTCGTCAGCCAGCACCGCCTCGAGGCCGCGACGGCAGCGTAGACTAATGCGCAAAGTGTCGTAACGATCGAGAATGGCATCGACGCGAATGGTCGCCGGGCTTTCGCGACGGGCGACATTGGCGCGGACCTTTTGTTCGGAGAGCGGCAAGCCGGCCGCCCCTGCCCCGACGGCCTTCAAGGTTTCTTCGCCGGCAATCTTCTCTAGTGCAGCCCCCGCCTTCCGCTTCTCGCGGTCGACCGTGCTCGTCTTAAGAATAGTAAGAATGTTCCGCTCAGCTTCGACGTCCTCCCCCAGCTTCGGGATCGCCGCCATGGCGTAGCGGCGGACCTTCTCCTCCGGATCTTGGAGCAACCCCTTGAGCCAGGCCTTGACCTGAATCTTCAGGGCAGGGTCGCTACAATGGGTAAAAACGACGCCGACTGCCCGGACCAAGGCAACCTGCCGGGCGCGCTCCTTGCCCGTGGCTTGGTTGAATTTGGGGACCTCGACACTCCAAAGCTGCCCCGCGGGCAGTTCCCGGAGCTGTCGGTAAAGGTCATTATCGGCTTTCATGGCAAGAGGTGTCGGGCTGGACCTCCGCATTGTCAAGGGAGACGGACCAACCCCGCACGGACCGGCCATTGATCATTCCACGGCAAACCGAGCAGTTTACGACCCGCCGTCTGCGTACTTTTCCTAGGAAATTCGTAGATTCTGACACGCCCGAGCTCAACCCTGCTTATAACCGTCTTATCAGCACGGCCAGACGGGAATTATGCTCGATAAGTTGCCTTTGACAGAGGGGAATTAATGCCCACTAGATTTAGACGTCCTGCGGACCTCCCCAAGGCACCTAGCAACATTCCACCACTTTTGTCCCGTCCCGCTCACTTTCGCCAACACCAGAAATGAATAATCCCGGACTTCCCGAGAAACAGGGTCTCTACGACCCTCAGTTCGAACACGACGCCTGTGGCGTCGGCTTCGTCTGTCAAATGAAGGGCAAACGTTCCCATGATATTATTCAACAGGCCCTCACCATTCTGGTGAACCTCGATCACCGTGGCGCCTGTGGTTGCGAAGTGAACACCGGCGACGGCGCCGGTATCCTGCTCCAGCTCCCGCATGGGTTCTTCGCGAAGAACGGCCCAGCCAATCTCCCCAAGCCTGGCCACTACGGCGTGGGCATGCTCTACGTTTCGCCGGACGCCAAAATCCGCGCGGCCACCGAAGCCACCTTTGCCGACCTCGCCAAATCCATCGGTCTCTCGATCCTCGGCTGGCGTACCGTCCCCGTCGATAATGCCTCCCTCGGCCCGACCGCCGTCCGCAGCGAGCCCGTCGTCCGCCAGGCCTTCCTCGGTCGCCCTGGTGATTGCGCCACCGATCAAGATTTCGAACGGAAGCTCTTTATCCTGAGCAAGCAGGCCCACCACCAAATCCGCGCCACCGGCAAGGACGAGTTCTACTACGCTAGCTCCCTGTCCTGCCGCACTATCATCTACAAGGGCATGCTCATGCCCGAGCAGGTCGGCAAATACTTCCCCGACCTCGCGGACCAGTCGATGGACACCGCCCTCGCGCTCGTCCACTCGCGCTTCTCGACCAATACCTTCCCGAGCTGGGAACGCGCCCACCCTTATCACTACATCGCGCACAACGGCGAGATCAACACCCTCAACGGCAACGTCAATTGGATGAAGGCCCGCGAGCCGCTCTTGGCCAGCCCGCTGTTTGGCAAGGAACTCCCGAAGATCCTCCCCATCGTGAACCCTAACGGTTCCGACTCTGCCAAGTTCGACAACGTCCTCGAGCTGGTCGTCATGGGCGGTCGTTCGCTGCCCGAGGCCATGATGATGATGATTCCAGAGCCTTGGAACGGCCACGAATCGATGAGCCCGGAGAAAAAGGCTTTCTACGAATACAACTCTTGCCTCATGGAGCCGTGGGACGGCCCCGCCTCGGTCGTCTTCACCGACGGCACGATGATCGGCGCCACCCTCGACCGTAACGGCCTCCGCCCTTCGCGTTACTACGTGACCAAGGATGACTACGTCATCATGGGCTCCGAAGCCGGTGTCCTCCCGATCGACCCCGCCAACATCGCCTCCAAGGGCCGTCTGCAGCCGGGTCGCATGTTCCTCGTGAACATGGAAGAAGGTCGCATCGTCGCCGACGAGGAGATCAAGCAGCAGATCGCCTCCCAGAAGCCCTACCGCGAATGGCTCGACCAGAACCTCATCAAGCTCGCTGACATCGCCGACGCCCCGGCCGACTCGCCGTCGTCGCACAGCAACACCGTCCAGCGTCAGCTCGCCTTCGGCTACACCTTCGAAGACCAGCGCAAGCTGCTCGTCCCGATGGCCAAGGATGGCGTCGAAGCCATGGGCTCGATGGGCACGGACATCCCGCTCGCTGTCCTCTCGAATAAGTCGAAGCTCCTCTACGATTACTTCAAGCAGCTCTTCGCACAGGTCACCAATCCGCCGATCGACTGTATCCGCGAAGAAATCGTCACGTCCTCCGTCACGACAATCGGACCCGAGCGCAACCTGCTCGACCCGAAGCCCGGCAGCTGTCACCTGATCGAGCTCCAGTCGCCGATCCTCACCAACGAGGAACTCGCCAAGCTCCGCCACGTCGCTCACGGCCAGTTCAAGTCCGTCACCATCCCCACCCTCTTCGACGCCAAGTCCGGCGCCAAGGGCCTCGAGAAGGCTATGGACGAAGTCTGCCGTCAGGCCGGCCTCCATATTGATGCGGGCATCAACCTCATCATCCTGAGCGACCGCGGCGTCGACCGTAACAACGCCGCCATCCCGCCCCTGCTCGCCGTCGCTGGCCTGCACCACTACCTCATCCGCGAAGGTAAGCGGACCAAGGTCGGCCTCATCCTCGAGTCTGGCGAACCGCGTGAAGTGCACCACTTCTGTACGCTCATCGGCTACGGTTGCGCGGGCATCAATCCCTACCTGGCGTTCGAGACCCTCGACGACATGATCAAGCAGGGCCTGCTGGTCGGCGTCGATCACTACACGGCCTGCAAGAATTACGTGAAGGCCGCCACCAAGGGTATCGTTAAGGTCGCCTCTAAGATTGGTATCTCGACCATCCAGAGCTACCTCGGTGCCCAGATCTTCGAATGCGTCGGCCTGCAGCAGAAGGTCGTCGACAAGTACTTCACCGGGACCGCCACGCGCATTGAAGGCGCGGACCTCCTCGCCATTGCGGAAGAAGCCCTCGAGCGTCATAATCGCGCCTTCCCTGAGCGCGTCGACACCCCTGCCACCCTCGAGGTCGGCGGAGATTACCAGTGGCGCAACGAAGGCGAAGGTCACCTCTTCAGCCCGCAGGTCATCCACTCGCTGCAGAAGGCCGTCCGTACGAACAACTACGACACCTTCAAGGTCTACTCCGGCCTGGTGAACAACCAGATGCAGCAGATCTTCACGCTGCGCGGCCTCCTTCAGTTCAAGGCCCGCACCCCCGTCGACCTCAGCGAAGTCGAATCCATCGAGAGCATCTTGAAGCGCTTCAAGACGGGCGCGATGAGCTACGGCTCCATCTCTTCGGAAGCCCACGAGACCCTCGCCGTCGCGATGAACCGCATCGGCGGCAAGTCCAACACCGGCGAAGGCGGCGAAGACCCGGCTCGCTTCACCTGGACCAACGAACAGGGCGACTCGAAGAACTCCGCCATCAAGCAGGTCGCTTCCGGCCGCTTCGGCGTCACGAGCCGCTACC
>CAIXHF010000107.1 GCA_903919185.1 uncultured Opitutia bacterium
GAAAAGGCCTGCAAGAGGGCTTCGGGCATTAGTGAAATGGGCAGGGTTTCACGCTTCGCGATGTCGGTCTTGTCGAGGGTACTTTCTTGTCCAATCGAACGCAGGGTTAGCGTGCGCTCGGTCTGCGCACCAACGATGCCACTGAGGACACGTCCGTCTTTCATCGTGATCGTATTGAGGTAGTACGCGGCGTCGACGACGGCGTTCGGGTCCACAATATTCTGCAGCAAGTAATTAAGGTCGCGTCGTCCGCTACCGGTGAGGTCAGGCCCAATCACGCCGCCTTCACCAAAGAGTTTATGGCACTGCCCACACACGCCCGCATAGAGCGCCCTGCCCTGCGCTATATCCGCCTTCGCTAAAAAGTCCGTGGTGTGACGCGCCTTGAGCGAAGCGATAAGTTTAAGTTTATCTGCCGGAGTCTCGCGCACTTCGCCCCACACAGCCACGAGCTGCGCCGTAAGCTTAGCGTTATTGAAGCCACGAATCTGTCGCGCGGCGGCGGACCCAAGGTCTGACTTCGCCACTTTACCTTCCGCCATTGCACCGAGGAGTTCCTGCGCAAACTTGGGACGAGAAACGAGCGCCATGATGGCCTGCGGACGTTCGTGCGGATAGAGCTGCGGGTAGCGCGAGAGGATCTTCTTCGCGACAGCGGGGTCATCGAATTTCGTGAGGCCTTGAATGGCTTCCATGGCGACGCCACGCACAGAAAGGAGTTTCTCGCAATCGGCCCGGAGGTTCCCGTCGTTGGCTTCGATGAGCGCGAGTAAAGCCACCCGACGTTGCTCGGTGAGGGCTTTATCATCCAAGGCAATCTTGCGCACGGCCTCCAGGGCCAAGCCGTCACCGAACAATACGTTCAGCTGTCGGACCGTATCGAGGGCGACGACGTCAGTGGTAGGTATCGACGCGACGAACTTATCCCACGCGGCGGGCTTCTTCGCCTTGCGCCAACCTTTGAGTCCATCCACCAAGCCAGCGACGAGTGGGCCGTGGCCATCCGGCATGTCCGCCGCGCCCGCCAAGAGGTCATTCAAGGGTTCCGGCTGCTTATCCGAGGCTTCGGCCAAGCGTCGTGCGATGAGTTTGCTAACCTGCGGGACGCGGCAGACGTGTGCGACATCGACCAAGGCAGGGAGCGGAAGTTCACGGATGCCGGTCCAAACGAGTAATGGAAGGTTATGGTCCGTGCTGTCCTGCTCGTAACGAAGGAGGTGCTGGGCCACGAGCGCACGAATCGGTGCGGTCAAGTGCGGCAGGGATGAAGCGAGGGCCAAGCGGACGCGTTGACCGCGCGGCTGGCTCGCCAACTGGAGTAAGGCAGTCTCTTGTTCATCGCAGGCCGGGATGAAACCGAGGTAGTTCGCATACTTGATCAGGGAGTTATTACGACGTACCAAGGGCTCAGTAAGCTCGCGCTCAATCAAGCGGGCCAAAACGTCGGGGCGCTGCTCGGCGATTACCGCGGCGGGTGAGTAATGAGCCTGATGCTGCGTCGCAAAAGGGCTATCGCCCTGCTTCGTGGATTCCATCGCCAGAAGCGTTGAATGAGCGTTGAGTGCGACCACGGGGTCGGCTTCGGCGACGAGCTTCTCCCAGGCGGTCATACCCGACGAAAGGTCTTGGCCCTTCCACGCCCGCTCGCGGAGCTCCCAGCGGGCCATGCGCACGAGCCATTCATTGCGGCTGCGTTGTAGTTCGATGAGCTGGGCCGGCGTGGCCTTCGTGAGGTCGACTTCGGGCTGCTGGGGCATGCCGTAAGCGACCTTGAAGATACGTCCACTCGTCCGGTGAATCCCGTCTTCATCGTGGCACTCGCCGATATCACTCCAGTCCAGAATCGTCACCGCGCCGTCCGGGCCTTGGCTGAGCTCGATGCCGCGAAACCAGGGGTCGTCGGACTTTAAGATGTCCGGCTGATGCTTCATGACCAAGGCGCTACCGACCCGCTCGATGGCTTCGACGTTCGTCCGTCGGCCATGCATATTCAGGGTCATGAGTTTATCGCGATAGTTCGCCGGCCAGTTATCGCCCTGATAAATCATCATGCCGACATGCGCATGGCCGCCGCCAAAATCATCGGCGCCGCCACGGCCGCCGTCGGGGTCGTTCCATTTCTTGCCGGTATTCCAATGGTAGTGGTCGGCCTGCTGGTCAATGAGTTCGTAGACGAAGGGATACGGGTCCTCGCCGTGCATGCGCTTGAAGTGCGCGCCGTGGATACCCTGCCAGCCGTGCCCAATCACCGTGTTGATGAACAGCAGCTCGTGGTCCTTGGTCCAGTCGGAGCCCCACGGGTTAGTCGTACCGTGGCAGTAGGGCTCGAAGATTTTCTTTACTGGGTGATAACGCCACAAACCACCCGCGGTGGGCTGACGCTTCTCCTTCTCCACGCCAGGGACATCAATCCACGAAGTACTCGAGATACCCACGCGGCCGTAGAGCCAACCGTCCGGGCCCCACTTCAGTCCGTTCGCAAAGGTGTGGCGGCTGGCGGCCGTCGTGCTAAATCCATCGAGGATGACTTGGGGCGGGCCCGCAGGCTTATCACCAGCCATCGGAATGAAGAGCAGGTTCGGCGGACACAGCGCCCACACGCCGCCGAGGCCGCGCTCGATACTGGTGAGCATCTGCACGTCTTCCGTGACGACCGTACGTTTATCAAACTTTCCGTCATGGTCAGTATCTTCGAGGATGATAATCCGATCGCGGAGCTTGAGGTCGAAGCGCTCCTTGCCGTTGGAGTAAGTGTAGTTCTCGGCGATCCAAAGGCGGCCGCGCTCGTCCCAGCAAAGGGCGATGGGCTGACGAACGTCGGGCTCGGCCGCGAAGAGCGTGGCGGTGAACCCCTCGGGGAGGTGGAGCTTAGTCAACGCGTCCGCGGGCTTCAGCAGCGGGATAGTCTCAGGCTGGTTATTGTGCGGCTCCGGAAACGTCGCCGCCCCCAAAGTCAGGGCAAAGAGTAAAGCAAAGGGGCGGGCGTCCATCGGGGTCTGGGTTACCGACCACACTGCGGGTCGAAGGTTCCGAGTCCACCCTGCAAGC
>CAIXHF010000108.1 GCA_903919185.1 uncultured Opitutia bacterium
CTGCGTGCCAACCTAGCCTGCCGGGAGGCGATGGACTGGCCTGTCTCCAGGTAGGGGCAAGGTTTCACCTTGTCCTCCCCAACAAGGAGGGCGCGGCGAAGCCACGCCCCTACCCACGGCCTTTCAAATCCGTAATCTGTAATCTGTAATCCTCTTCGGCCCAACCCCTAGCCAACCATACTCCAGCCCACCAGTCCCTTCCCTTCCTTCCGGTTCCCGCACCCCCTTTGCCTCTAAATCCGTACTCTGTAATCCGTACTCTGTACTCCCCTAGGTCAGCACGCAGTGCTGACCCTACCAGATACAGGCGAGATCGTGACGCGGTCCCGACCCTACCCCAAGGCAGGCGGCGAAGCCGCCGCCCAACAAAAAAGCCCTGGGCGAACCCAGGGCTTTTATTATCAATCTCGATCGACGGCTTACTTCTTGGCGGCGCGCTTCTCCTCGATGGCTGCCTGAGCAGCGGCGAGGCGGGCGACCGGCACGCGGTAAGGCGAGCAGGAGACGTAATTCAAGCCCACGCGGTGGCAGAACTTAACGGACTCGGGTTCGCCGCCGTGTTCGCCACAGATGCCGAGCTTGATGTCGGGGCGGGTCTGGCGACCTTTCTCGATGGCCATCTGGATGAGCTGACCGACGCCAGTCTGGTCAAGGGTGGCAAACGGGTTCTTCTTGAAGATTTCGTTCTCGGTGTAGGCGTTGAGGAAGTTACCCATGTCGTCACGGGAAACACCGAGCGCGGTCTGGGTGAGGTCGTTCGTACCAAAGCTGAAGAACTCGGCGGTGTGCGCGATTTCGTCGGCGGTGAGAGCCCCACGCGGCACTTCAATCATCGTACCCACGGAGTAGGCAATCTTGCACTTCTGTTCTTTCTGCACTTCGGCGGCGACGCGGTGGATGACTTCGACCTGGAGGTCGAGCTCACGCTTGAAGCCGACGAGAGGCACCATGACTTCCGGCTTCACCTTGATGCCCTTCTTCTGGACCGCGGCCGCGGCTTCGAAGATGGCGCGAGCCTGGGTTTCGGTGATTTCTGGGTAAGCGATACCGAGGCGGCAACCGCGGTGACCGAGCATCGGGTTGAACTCGTGCAGGGCGGCGACGCGGGCGATGACTTTCTCAGTCTTAATGCCGAGCTTCTTCGCGAGGGCGGCCTGGGACTTTTCGTCGTGCGGCACAAACTCGTGGAGAGGCGGGTCGAGGAGGCGGATCGTGGCGGGTAGGCCGTTCAGAGCCTTGAAGATGCCGGTGAAGTCAGCGCGCTGGTAAGGCAGGATCTTCGCGAGGGCCTTCTTGCGGCCTTCCACGGTGTCAGCGAGAATCATCTCGCGGACGGCGTCGATGCGGTCGCCTTCGAAGAACATGTGCTCGGTACGGGTGAGGCCGATGCCTTGAGCACCGAAAGCGAGCGCCTGGGCGGTCTGCTCTGGATTGTCAGCGTTGGTGCGGACCTGCAGGCGGGTGGCCTGCGAGCACCACTTCATCAGCTGGACGTAATTCTGATACTTCTCGGTTTTCTGCGCGGCCTTGTCGTTATTGAGCAGGCCGGAGACGATTTCCGAAGGAGCGGTCTTAATCTGGCCGGCGTAAACCGTGCCGGCCGTGCCGTCGATGGAGAGGAAGTCGCCTTCCTTGAAGGTGTGACCAGCAATGGTCGTCGTCTTCTTATCGTAGTCGATGGAGACGGCGGCGGCACCACAGACGCAGACCTTGCCCATCTGGCGAGCGACGAGCGCAGCGTGCGAGGAAACGCCACCGCGGGCGGTGAGGATGCCTTCAGCGGCGATCATGCCACGGAGATCTTCCGGGGAAGTCTCGATGCGGACGAGGAGGACCTTCTCGCCCTTCTCGGCGGCGATGACGGCACGGTCAGCGTTGAAGTAGATCTTACCGGTGGCGGCACCAGGGCCAGCCGGAAGACCGGTGGCGATGGCCTTGGCCTTCTTGACTTCGGCGACGTCGAAGATGGGGGCGAGCAGCTGCTCGAGCTGGTCGGCTGGGTTACGCATGATGGCGGTTTCCCAGTCGATGAGCTTTTCCTTCACCATGTCGGCGGCGAACTTCAGCGCGGCAGCGGCGGTGCGCTTACCGTTACGCGTCTGGAGCATGTAAAGCTTACCTTCCTGGACGGTGAACTCGATGTCCTGCACGTCCTTGAAGTGCTTTTCGAGGGTCTGGCGGACCTTCATGAGCTGGGCGTAGCTCTGGGGCATCACGTCCTTAAGCTTGCTGACCGGCTCAGGGGTGCGGACGCCGGCGACGACGTCTTCGCCCTGGGCATTGATGAGAAACTCGCCGTAGAATTCGTCCACGCCGTTGGCGGGGTTACGGGTGAAGGCGACGCCGGAGCCGGACTTTTCGCCGGTGTTGCCGAACACCATGGCCTGGACGTTGACGGCGGTACCCCACTCAGCGGGGATGTTATATTTGCGGCGATAGACGATCGCGCGGTCGTTCATCCAAGACGAGAAGACGGCACCGGCGGCGCCGTTCAGCTGCTCCCACGGGCTATGCGGGAAGACCTTGCCGGTGCGGGCCTTGACGAGGGCCTTGAAGCGCTTGACGAGCTCCTGCTGGTCTTCGGCGGTGAGGGCGGAGTCTTCGACGTCACCCTTGTATTTCTTGTGCTTAAATTCTTCGATGATGGTCTCGAACGGCTCGTGGTCTTCGCCTTCGCGCTTCTGCACGCCGAGGACGACGTCGCCGTACATCTGGATGAAGCGGCGGTAGCAATCCCAAGCGAAGCGGGCGTTGCCAGTGGCCTTGGCGAGGGCGTTGACGGACTCATCGTTGAGGCCGAGGTTGAGGATGGTGTCCATCATGCCAGGCATCGAGTCGCGAGCGCCCGAGCGGACGGCGACGAGGAGGGGCATGCCGGAGGTGGCGCCAAACTGGGTGCCCATGATCTTCTCCATATTCTTCACACCGGCTTCCATCTGAGCCTGGAGGGAAACCGGGTAGGTGCGCTTGTTGGCGTAGAAGTAGGTGCAGACTTCGGTCGTGACCGTGAAGCCGGGAGGCACCGGGAGACCGATGCGGGTCATTTCGGCGAGGTTTGCGCCTTTGCCGCCGAGCAGGGCCTTCATGGAGCCGTTGCCGTCAGCTTTGCCGTCGCCCCAGGTGTAGACAACCTTGGTAGACTTAGTGGTTTTGGATTGGGATTGGGTTTTCTTAGCCATGGTAGAGGTATAGGTGGGAGAGGATGGAGACAGCCAGACGACGGGTTAGCGGCTATCGACGAAGGGCAAAAGAAGGGCAAACGCCTCAGCGGTGTCAATGGATTAGGGGGCGAAACCAAGGCCCCCACCC
>CAIXHF010000109.1 GCA_903919185.1 uncultured Opitutia bacterium
CAACGCGACCTCTTGGCCTATCTCATGTCCGAAACCGGCACCAAGGCAGGGAAGTAGGCCTTACCCCTCGTCGGTTTGCTTGGCGACGAGGCCGGCGTGGGGGCGGCCTGCGGCGTGGGCGGGGCGGAAATCGGCGAGCCATTCCGGGCCGGGACCTTGGCCACGGTTGGAGGTGTCGAGTCGGTGGGTGGCGCCGGTAAGGAATTGGATGCCCGTTTCGAGGTGCCCCCAAAAATTAACTAATTCCAAGATTGGGTTCACCAGGTTCGAAGTCGGGCAGTAGTTGGTATTCTTCGGGTCGGTGTGGTGGAGTGCATGTTGCCGGGGCGTCTGCAGCACGTGGATGTCTTGGAAGAAGGCGACGATGGGGCCCACCTCTGCACGGGTCATATGCGACCATTTGTGAATCTGGTTTGCGTTGATGTTAATCAGGACAAATAGCCCCAGTTGCCAACTGAGGTAGCCGAGCCAAGCCGCCCCGCTGAGAATCACCACCCCAAGCAACAGGAGGTCCCAAGAGCTTTGCCACCAGTTATTCTTCGTGAAGAGCCGCGGGTAGTGGTGGTGAACAATGTTTGGCTTGATCATCAGCGGCCCGAAGAAGGGGGTTTTTTCGTTGCCGTAGGCGTCTTCCAGCCAATGGGCGAGGCCGGCCACGAAATCGGCCAGCATGATGACGCCCAGCGCTTGGAGAATGATCTGTAGGAAGGGCATCTATTTTGGTCGGGGTCAATTATAACCGCACTCAAGCCCACTGCGTTAATCGAAATAATCGATAGGTCCTATCAGGAAGGGGGATAATGGTCGTTGCGCCGTTCCCTCCCCCGCCGAATATGCTCCCACCCCGATGAATGTCCATCACCTTGAATTATTCTATTACGTGGCCAAGCATGGAGGGATTAGCGCGGCCGTTCGGCATATCCCGTATGGCATTCAGCAACCAGCCGTCAGCGGGCAGATGGCGGCCCTGGAGTCGAACCTAGGCGTCCGCCTTTTCGAGCGGTCGCCCTTTCGCCTGACTGCCCCGGGCCGCAAACTGTACGCTCAAATTGAAACCTTCTTCGCGGGGCTGGATGGGCTCGAAGGGCAACTCCGCGACACCGACCGGCCCGAGTTGAGATTGGCCGCCTCGGAGCTCGTACTACGCCTCCATATCTCGAGCGTCACCCAGCGACTACGGTCGCGCTACCCGAAGTTACTGCTTAGTTTAACCCCGGGTTATCAAGCGCAGTTCGAGACCTGGTTGCGCGAAGGCCTGATCGACCTCGCCATCGTACCCATTGAAGCGCAGCCGAAGGGCCGCCAGAGTCTCCTCCGGCTCGCCCGGGTTCCCCTCGTCTTACTGGTACCCAAATCGTCGCCGCTCCAGAGTGCCGCCGACCTTTGGAAACAAAAGAAGATCCGGGAGGTGCTGGTGAGTATGCCGGCGGCCAGTAGCGTCACGCGAAGTTTCCTGCGCCAACTCCGTAAACTCGGCGTCACGTGGGCGCAGTCCGTTGAAGTCACCTCCATGGAGATGGTCACGAGTTACGTCGCCAACGGGGAAGGGTTGGGGTTGAACCTCGCGATCCCGGAGGCGATTGCGCACCCCGAAGTCCGCGTCCTACCGCTCCCGGGTTTTACCCCGATGGAAATCGGCCTCCGCTGGAACGGCGACCCGTCGCCTTTGCTTCGCGATACCATCGCTGGCTTTCAACAGTATACCCGGGAGACTTGGCCTGACTGGATAATCGAAGACACCCTCCCGGCTGAGAAGAAGCGTAAGTAGGGTAACCTTAAAACTAGGGTGTAATTTGCTTTGTAGTTATAACATTAGTTATTACATTTGTTTAAATGGCTAAAAAACTGAAAGTTCGAAAAATAGGAAACTCGCTTGGGGTAATCTTGCCCAAGGAGGTCTTGAATGACCTTCGCGTCGAAGAGGGCGACGACCTTGACTACTTGACGAATAAGAAGGAGCTGCGGCTTTTCGCTAACAACCCGAACTTTGCGGAAGAAATGAAGGTCTTTAAGTCGCTGAGCCGCCGTTACCGCAACGCCTTAGGTGAATTAGCGAAATGACTAAAATCCGTTGGTTGAGCGTCGAGTCCATCCAAGCCCTTCACGGGGTGGTCATCGATGATTACGGCGGCGATGCCTCCATCCGTGATCCGCGTAGACTTGAGGCAGCTGTGGCTCGTCCGCGTCAGCACTTTGCCTACGGAGAGAAATCTTTAGCCAAACTGGCCGCCACTTACGCCGTCGCCATCGTTCAGGGTCATCCCTTCGTGGATGGCAATAAGCGTGCGGGATTTATGGCCGCCGCGGCGTTCCTTGAGCTGAATGGAAGG
>CAIXHF010000110.1 GCA_903919185.1 uncultured Opitutia bacterium
CCGACCCTCGGTCTTCCATTCATAATAACCATCAACTGGCACGAGACACCTTCGAAGGCGGGCGGCGTCACGGAAGGTTGGCTTTTCGAAGATACCCTCGGCGCGGGCGTTCGCGTGACCGGCGTCCCCAGCCTCGGCCGCAGCCCAAGCCGGCGTGAAGCCCCAAAAGAGTGGCTCCGCCAGCAAGCGGCCTTGCTCGCGGCGCAGACTAAGTAACGGCGTGCCTGGCGAAATATTGTAGCGCGGCGGGACGGAGACCAAGGGAACGCCTAGGCTCCGCACAATCTCTTCCCAGCGCGAGAACTGCGTGACACGTCCGCACATCGACTTACCAGTGCGGCGGGCGCTCGTCGGCCAGCGGTCCCGATTCAGCGTCGCTCGCCTGCACGGTCACTTTCGCTTCCGTGCGGGCCAGCCGAGCGGCCAAAGCCGCGACTTCCTTGGAGAGCTCGAGCATGGCGCGATCCTGCTGTTCGATGTGACGCTGCAGGAAGGCCAGCTTTTCCTCGAGGTCTTGTTGGCGGTCGGGCATGCCTACAGCGCTAACGAACGGGGCGGAACCTGCAAGCCCCTCATGCGCCGCAGGCGCGCTTGGCCGCCGCAAAGGCCGCCAGGGCCTGATCGAGGTCGGTACGGGTGTGCGCGGCCGACATCTGCGTGCGGATACGGGCCTTGCCATGGGCTACCACAGGGAAAAAGAAGCCGACGGCATAGACGCCGTGCTCCAGGAGTGCGGCCGCGAACTTTTGCGCCAGGACGGCATCGCCCAACATGACCGGGACAATGGGGTGCTCCCCGGGCTGGAGCGTGAAACCAAGCTCGGTGAGGCCCTTCCGCCAATAAGCGGCGTTGGCCATGAGTTGGTCGCGCAATTCGGTCGACTCGTTCAGCAACTGGAGGATTGCCAGCGTGGTGGCGGCGATCGTCGGGGCGAGCGAGTTAGAGAAAAGGTAGGGCCGACTCTGCTGGCGAAGGATTTCGATGACCTCTTTGCGGCCGGAGGTATAGCCACCGCTCGCGCCGCCGAGGGCCTTGCCCAAGGTCCCGGTGATAATATCCACGCGACCTTGGCAGCCCCGGTATTCGTGCGTACCGCGGCCGGTCTTGCCCAGGAAGCCGACGCCGTGCGAATCGTCCATCATGACGACCGCCCCATGCTGGTCGGCGAGGTCGCAGATTTCCTTTAAGGGGGCGATAAACCCGTCCATCGAAAAGACGCCGTCGGTCGCGATGAGCTTCACGCGGGCACCTTTGGCTTCGATGAGCTTAGCTTCGAGGTCGGCCAAGTCATTCGTCGTGTAACGGAAGCGCTGGGCCTTACACAAGCGGATGCCGTCGATGATGGAGGCGTGGTTGAGCGCGTCCGAGATGACCGCATCTTCCGGACCCAAGATTGTCTCGAACAAGCCACCATTAGCATCCCAGCAAGATGAATAGAGGATGGTGTCTTCCGTGCCGAGGAACGCGCTGATGGCCTCTTCTAATTCACGGTGCAACGTCTGGGTGCCGCAGATGAAGCGCACCGAAGCCACCCCGTAGCCCCAGCGTGCTAGGGCCGCCGCCGCGGCAGCCTTCACCTTCGGGTGATCGGCGAGGCCGAGGTAATTATTGGCGCAGAGGTTAAGGACTTCGCGACCATCCTTGAGCCGGACACGCGTGCCTTGAGCGGAGTCGATGAGGCGCTCCTGCTTAAAGAGGCCGCTAGCGCGGACGTCGTTGAGGCGTTGGGCGAGGATGCCTTCGAGGGGGCCGTACATGGGCGTTAGATTTGCGTCCAATCGAGGACGACTTTGCCGGATTGTCCAGATAACATGGCCTCGAAACCGGTGCGGAAGTCGCGGGCGGGCAGGCGATGCGTGATCGCAGGCGTAACGTCCATACCAGACTGCAGCAAGGCGATCATCTTGTACCAGGTCTCATACATCTCGCGGCCGTAGATGCCCTTGATGTGCAAGCCGCGGAAGATGACCTTATTCCAATCGATGGCCGCCTTGCCTGGGATAATCCCGAGCAACGCAATTCGGCCGCCGCACGCCATGTTATCTAAAATCTGATCGAGGGCGCGGGCATTGCCTGACATTTCAAAGGCCACGTCGAAGCCTTCCGTCATGCCGAGTTCGCGCTGCACCTCCTGGAGATTTTCCTTGGAGACGTCGACCGCGCGGGTGGGCCCCAACTTTCGAGCGAGCTCTAAGCGCCAGGGATTGACGTCCGTGATGATAATCTTGCGGGCGCCGGCGGCCTTCGCGATCGCGATCGACATGATGCCGATGGGACCCGCGCCAGTGATGAGGACGTCCTCCCCGACCAAATCAAACGATAAGGCGGTGTGCACCGCGTTGCCCAAAGGATCGAAGATGGCGGCGACATCGTCGGGAATGTCATCGGGGATCGGCACGACGTTTTCCATCGGCAAGGAGAGGAGTTCGGCAAAAGCGCCGGGCCGGTGAATGCCGACGCCAAGCGTATGGGCACAGAGATGGCGGCGGCCGGCGCGGCAGTTCCGGCAGTGCCCGCAGACGATATGGCCTTCGCCCGAAACACGCTGACCCTTACGTAGGTGCGTCACCTCTCGACCAAAGTCTTCGACAACGCCGATATATTCATGTCCGACGGTGAGGCCGAGTGGTACCGTCTGGGCCGCCCATTCATCCCACTTCCAGATATGAACATCCGTTCCGCAAATCGCGGCTTTCTGGATACGAATGAGGACATCGCGGTCGTCAATGGTGGGCTCTGGTACGTCGGCCAACCAAAGGCCTTCGCGGTCTTCTTTTTTTATTAAAGCTTTCATCAAAAGTCGAAATCGGTCGTTTAGGTACGAATTACGGTAAGGGCAGCGACTTGCGGTGGAAAGGAAATGCCCACCCTTGGGGTGATTTTTTGTTGAGCGGGCTCGGTCAAATCGACAGGGTTATGCTTATGTCCAATCCCCAGGACCCCTCGCCCCCCGAACTTCCGCCGCTCGTCGCCGCGGCGACGGGCGTTCCTGTCGAGGTCGAGACCGAAGACGGCTTAGGACAGAAACGTGCTAAGCGGACCTTCTGGCAGCGAGTCGGCGGCGAAGGGTTCATCGCCTCGGTGGCCATTCACATCCTTCTAATACTGATTGCAGCCTTCCTGATTATCTCCGTGTCCAAGGAGTCGGGGAAGAAAGACCCCAACTCCTTTGCAACCGGCTCGGGGGGCGGGGCGGCGGGCGACAAGGCCAAGCAATTCAAGACGCGCCTACAGCCCAAGAACCCCAAGACGACGGCGAAGACGCCGACGCGCATTACCTCTAAGAGCACCACGGCGACGATCGCCCTGCCAGACGTCCCGACCGTCGCGGTCTCTTCCATGAACGCCGGCCTCATGGGCGGTGGTTCCTCTAAGGGCTTCGGCGGCGGCTCCGGCGGCGGCATCGGTTCCGGCATGGGCGTCGGCCGTGGCAATGGGAAGAATTTCGTTTCCGTGTTCGGTAGCAAAATGGCGGTCAATGGGCTGCCGGGGACTTTCTACGACTTTAAGCAAAACAAGTCTGGCAAGCCGACGCCCATGATGGGCGGGGCACCAGAGAAATTCGGCGACCCATCCAATAACGCCGCGATCGGTATCTACGTAAAGGAAGTGAATGAATTCTTTGATAAGGGGTTCTCGCCTTCGGCGCTCGCGGACGTCTTCCGCGCACCCGATACACTGCTGGCCTCGCAAATATTCATCCCGCCCTGCCCTGCCACCGAAGCCCCCAAGGCCTACGGAGTCGGCGAACTCTGCAAGCCCTCCCGCTGGATTGCTCACTACAAAGGCGCCGTTAAGCCGCCGCAAAATGGTAAATTTCGCTTCGTTGGGTCGGGCGATGACTTCCTCGTTATCCGCTGGGACCGCAAGGTCGTGCTCGATTCCGGCTACGGTCAATATGTCGTGGGTGATAAAAATATCTATCCGGGCTTCGGCAAGAAACCCTACGACGAGACACACCCCTCCAAACTCGGGAAGCCACTGCGTTGCGGTCCCTGGATCAACGCTACCCGAGATAAGGAAACTCCGTTAGAAGTCGTCATCGGCGAAACGCCTGGCGGAACCTTCTATGCCATTGTGCTGATCGAAGTCGCCGATGCCTCCGGTAAGCCTGATGGGCAGCTGCGCCTTTTCCGGATGACGACGGATGATCTCCCTGAGGCCATCAAGAATGGCCACCCGAGTGTCCCCGGCGTAGACATGACGGGCGGAGATTGGATTTTTAAACCGGTGAAGGCTACGGTTTCACGGTGAATCCAAGTAATTAAGTCCGAATGTGCTTAGAAAGATAGAATAAGGTTGTTAAGGAAATAATCGGGCTAAAATGGAAAGACCCCCGGTATGTCAGACACCCCGCCAGCACTGCCTCCTGAAGAGCCGACCGCACCCCCACCGCTCGACGGCACTCCGGTCGAAGGGGAGGAGGAAGACGGCTTAGGGCAAAAACGTGCTAAGCGGACTTTTTGGCAGAAGGTCGGCGGCGAGGGCTTCATTACCTCGGTCGCTATCCACATCCTTTTAGTGCTCATCGCGGCCTTCCTGATTATCTCCGTGTCCAAGGAGTCGGGGAAGAAGGACCCTAACTCCTTCTCAACTGGCTCGGGCGGCGGGGCGGCGGGCGACAAGGCCAAACAGTTCAAGACGCGCCTACAGCCCAAGAACCCCAAGACGACGGCGAAGACGCCGACGCGCATCACCTCTAAGAGTACCACCGCGACGATTTCCCTGCCCGACGTCCCGACGGTCGCGGTCTCTTCCATGAACGCTGGCCTCATGGGTGGCGGCTCCTCCAAGGGCTTCGGCGGCGGCTCGGGCGGAGGCATCGGTTCCGGCATGGGCGTCGGCCGTGGCAACGGGAAGAATTTCGTTTCTCTCTTCGGCGCCAAGATGGGCTCTTCGGGGATGGTCGGGACGTTCTACGATTTAAAGCAGACCACTAATAAGACCCCAACCGAATGCGCACCCGCCTCTGGCATCGGAGCCTATCGCGAGGCGGTGAAGGAATTCTTCTCGGCCGGCTGGAGCCCCGGTAAATTCCAGAAGTACTATCGCGCTCCCGAACCGCTCATCGCCGGCCAGGTCTTTATCCCTTCGCGCGGTGCCGATGCCGCCCCTTTGGCTTATGGCGTTGAAAAAGACGTGAAGCCTTCCCGCTGGGTCGTGCACTATAAGGCGACGGTCGAAGTGCCGCAGTCACTCCCCTTCCGCTTCGTGGGCTCGGGTGATGACTGGATGGTCGTACGCTGGGATCGCAAGATCGCCCTCGACGATGGCTACGAACACATGGTCGTCGGCGCCGACGGCAACTACAAGGACTTCAAGCAGGTCGTGACCAAGGAATTCGCCATCGATCGTTCGCCGGGAAGTCTCAACCGTCTCAAGGCCGGGCCTTGGATCACCTCGCCGAAGGGCACGAAGGTGCCGGTTGAAATCGCCATCGGCGAAACCCCTGGCGGCGTGTTTGACGTCTACCTAGCCATCGAAGTCGCCCGCTCCGGCTCCCGCGTCAACGGCACTTTCGAAGGCGAAGGGACGCTGAAGCTTTTCCGTACGAACGCCGAACAGCTCCCCGAGGAGATCAAGAAGCCTGGTCGCGGCCTCACCATCGACATGGAAGCCGAGGGCTGGATCTTCAAGACGGTGCCAACCGGCGTCACCCGCTAATCAGCGCTTCAGGTAGAAGGCCGCGGCGTTGGTACCGAAGAGACCAGCTCGCTCCGCGTCCGTTAGGCCACGCGTATAGTCGTCGACGAGGCGAAAGGCTTGCTCATAGCTGCCGGCGAAGAGACACACGGGCCAATCGGAACCATACATGAGGCGCGAGGGGCCAAAGGCCTCAAAGACGATATCGAGATGCGGGCGAAACTGTTCGGGCTTCCAGGCCTGGTGATCGGCTTCCGTGAGCATACCAGAAACCTTGCAATGGACATTGGTCAACTGCGCCAACCGGCGGAGTTGCGTCGCCCAAGGCTCGAGCGCGCCGGCCTTAATGGGCGGCTTCGCGATGTGATCCAAGACGAAGGGCTGGGCAGGAAAATTCTCGGCAAGTCGGATGGCAGCTTCGAGTTGCTTAGGGAAGATAAGGATGTCGTAAGTCAGGCCGTGAGCGTGGAGCTTCGAGATGCCGCGTTGGAAATCCTGCCCTAGCATAAAGGCGTCGTCGGGCTCTTCCTGCACCACATGCCGGACGCCCACGAACTTCGCGTGCTTGGCTAAGCGTTCGAGGTCGGCCTCGACGCGGTCCGAACGTAGGTCCACCCAGCCGACGACACCCTTCACCGTTTCGTACTGATCGGCCAAACTAAGGAGCCAATCCGACTCCTCGATTACTTGCCGAGCCTGCACGGCAATCGAGCCATCAAAGCCGAGCGGTTTCTGCAGCACAGCTAAGTCGTCCGGCAACCAACTACGATGCAACGGCGAGCCCGGCGGGATCCATGGATACTGCGCCGCGTCGTACGACCAGAAATGCTGGTGGGCGTCGAGGCGCATGCGGTCAGACGACGTCGACGATGGCTTTGATCACGCCCGACTCCGGCTTCAGCCAGGTCGGGAAGGTCGCGATGAGGTCAGCGAACTTCGCGTGGTGCGTAATCCAAGGCTTCGTATCAATCACGCCATCTTCGATGAGCTTAATGATACGGGCGAAATCCTTCGAGAGCGCGTTGCGACTAGCCATGATGGTTAGCTCGCGCCGGTGCAGGTGTGGGGCGTGCGGGAAGGTGAGGTCCTGCTGCGTGATGCCGACGTAAACCACGCGAGCCGCGAACGCCGCATAGGCGAAACAGCCAGCCATCGACTTATTGCTACCCGTCGCGTCGATGACGATATCGGCGAGCTGGCCATTCGTGAGGGCCGCGAGCGCGGCCACTTCTGAGCCGTCGCCCTTGGCCTGAATAACGCCATCGACCTTCATGACGTCGGTGCAGAACTTTAGGCGCTCGGCGTTCATGTCCATGACGACGCATTTGGCACCGGAGACCTTAACGAATTCGACGGCGGATAGGCCAATGGGGCCCGCCCCAATAACCAGGACGGTTTCCCCTACCTTGGGCGCTGCGCGGTCAACGGCGTGGCAACCGATGGCGAGGGTCTCGACGAGCGCGAGCTGGTCGTAGGAAAGCTTCGTGGAGACGTGGAGTTTACGAGCGGGGAGTAGGAACTTCTCGGCCATGCCGCCATCGCACATCACGCCGAGGGTCTTATGATTCTCACAGCAATTAGTGAAGCCGCGGCGGCAACTGTAACAGGTCTGGCAGTTAATATATGGTTCGACGGAGCAACGGTCGCCCGACTTAACGTTCGTCACGCCAGGGCCGACGGCGATCACTTCAACCCCGAGCTCATGGCCGGGGATGCGCGGGTAAGAGTAGAACGGCATCTTACCGAGGTAACCGCCGTAATCCGTGCCGCAGATCCCGATACGATGGACGCGGACGACCGCTTCACCCGCCGCGGGTGCGGGTGGTTCCGGAATATCAATCCAGGTGAACTGTTGCGGCTGGTCGAGTCGAAGGGCCTTCATCAGCTCAGTTATTTTCCTTCAGGCCTTCGAGGTGCCCGAGGTTCTTGACCGGAGCGAAGATTGCGTGGACTTCAGCGAGGAGCTGCTGGTCAATTGGCTCGGCGGCCCACTTGGCCCAGTTCCGGATATTCGTCGGGTTAGCACTGCCCGAGACTGTCGTGGCGATATCGGGATGCTGGAGCGAGAACTGCAACGCGAGCTTAGCGATGTCGCTGCCCTTGGCGGCGCAATGCGCGGCCGCAGCCCGTGCGGCGGCCTTCACGTTCTCGGGCTCCTTGAGCCAAGCGGGGAGTGGAGCATTGGTGAGCAGGCGCGCACTGAAGGGTCCCGCGTTCATGACGCCGATGCCCTTCGCCTTGAGGTAAGGGACGGTCTCATCGGCGAAGCGAGTGTTCTGCAGGGTGTACTGATTATAGCTTAGCACGCAGTCCACGTCGGTCTGCTCGCAGATGAACTTAAAGATTTTCTGTGGGTAGCCGCTGAAGCCGATGGCCTTCACCTTGCCCGCCTGCTTGGCCTTACGGAGCGCCGGGATGGTCTCGTCGACAATCTGCTGCATCGGGACGAACTCGATGTCGTGGCAAAGGATGACGTCGAGGTGGTCGGTGCCGAGGCGATGCAAGGAGACGTCGATACTTTCGGCGACGCGCTTAGCGCTGAAGTCAAAGTGCGTTAGGTCGTAGCGGCCGAGCTTCGAGCAAAGCTTATAGCTATCCCGCGGGACGCCACGGAGAGCGACGCCGAGGAGTACCTCGGAAATGCCCCGCCCATAAAAGGGCGAGGTGTCGATGAAGTTAATTCCGCAGTCGAGGGCGACCTGCACAGACTTCAGGGCATCTTCAAGTGCTACGCTGCGGAACTCCTGGCCGAGCGAGGAGGCACCGAAGCTCAGGATGGGAAGGTCGATTCCAGTCTTCCCGAGGGGGCGAGTTTTCATGGTCTTAAAAATTAAGCGGTACGGCAACCGACCGTGAGGAGCACGTTACCCCAGAGTGCTTGGTCACCCGTCTGGATGGTCAGGATGTGGTCAGCCGATTCGACGGCCTTGTAGAAGTCCCACTTCAGAATCGGCTGTAGTTCAAGTTTGAGGCCGGCCGCCTTCACTTCTTGGCGAAACTCAGCCCACACGGGGGGCTCGCCCTTTTGGGCATAAGAGTCGTCGGCGGGGATGCCCATCGTGTTGACCGCGTCAACGGGGACGGCGCTGAGCACCGCTCGCAACACTTGGGCGACGGTCGGGATGCCCGGAGAAAGGTTGAGCGAGACCAGCTCGGCGTTTGGTCCCTTCTTACCCCAGACCGGGTAATTACCGTCAGCGATGAGGATGACGGAGTGATGGCCAGCGCGGGCCAGAACTTCGGAGATCTTCGGGTGGATGAGTTGGTGCTTGAGCATGGTCTTAGCGGGGTAAGTGGGTGCGGATGGCCTTGATCGTCTGCGCGGCGGCGGCTTCCGAATTAGGCAGCGGGAGGATTTCGCCGGAGAGGTATCCAGTGAAGCCTATGGCCTTAAGCGCTTCGATGACGGAAGCCGTCTCGGTATGACCAAAGCCAATCGCCTGCCGGTTACTATCAGCGAAGTGCACGTGGCCGACGTGCGGGCCACAGGCGCGAAGGGTCGCCGCGTTGGAGACTTCCTCGATGTTCATGTGAAACAGGTCGCACAGGAGCTTCACATTCGTAATCTGGTGCGACTCAAGAAAGTGCGCAGCGTCCAGCTGACGGTTGAGCAAGTTAGTTTCGTAGCGGTTGAGTGGCTCGTAAAGGAGCGGCACCCCGTATTGCGCGGCGTGGGCCCCGAGGTCCGCGAGGGCCTCCGCCAACCAGGTCATCGCCTGCTCGCGGGTGACCTCTCCCTCAGCCTTCCCCTGCATTGAGCCGATGATGGCCGGAGCATGAAATTCACCAGCGAGGACGACGATGGCGCGGATGAATTCGCGAGCCTGCTGGCGAATGGCTGGATCAGCGTGCGTGAGGTGCCACTTATGGACCAGCCAGCCACCACCTGTACCGAAGGCCGCGGCCGAGAGGCTATGCTGCTTCAGGAGCGCATGGAGCATCGGACGATCAATCGATGCAGCTGAAGGCGCAAAGATCTCGATGGCGTCAAAGCCCAGCTTGGCCGCCGAGGCCGCCGCGGACTCCAAGCCGTCCCAATAGACGAAGGGCCCCCCTTTAGCTTGGGCGACGAGGGAAACCGTGATCGCAGATTTAATCACAAGGGAACTTTGCCTACCCCGAGGAGTTGGGGCAAGTTCCGCTTAAACGACTTTAAACGAAAAACGGGGCTTACTCCGTCAGGCCTTGCGAGGAGCGGCCCTTAACGAGGCGCTGCACCAAGGCGAAACGGAGAATCTGCTCCATCTTCGCGATTTCGATAGGGTCGATGTCCTTCTGGCCACGGGCAGCTTCAACCGCCTCGCGGGCGCGAGCCTCAGCGGTCTCGACGGCCTTAAGGTCAATCTTGGCTTCATCGATAGCGGCTTCGGTCACGACCGAAACCTTATCGGAAACGACACGCACGAAGCCTTGGTCGATGGCGAGACGGCTAACTTTGCCGTCTAACGTCACCAAAACCTCACCGGCGGCGATGATTGCGGTGATCGGTTGGTGGCCGGGGAGAATACCGATGGTGCCCATGGCGGTAGGCAGGGTCACGCCATCCGCCGTGCCTTCATAGGCGCGGCGATCTGGGGTGACGATTTCGACCGTGAGGGGCATCGGGGCTTATTTCTTGGACTTAGCAGCCGCTTCGAGGACCTCGTCGATGCCACCCTTCATGTAGAAGTCGTTTTCGTTTACGTGGTCGAGTTCGCCGGTGAGAATCATTTCGAAGCCGCGCAAGGTGTCTTCGAGGGCGACGTACTTACCGGGCGAGCCCGTGAAGATTTCGGCCACGTGGAACGGCTGCGAGAGGAACTTCTGAATCTTACGAGCGCGGAAGACGACGAGCTTGTCCTCTGGAGAGAGTTCGTCGAGGCCGAGAATCGCGATGATGTCCTGCAGGTCCTTATAGCGCTGCAGGATGCCCTGCACGCCGCGGGCCACGCGGAAGTGGCGTTCGCCGACGACTTCCGGCGCGAGCGCGGTCGAGGTCGAGGAGAGCGGGTCGACGGCTGGGTAGATACCGAGCTCCGCGATGCGGCGCTCAAGCACGACGGTGGAGTCAAGGTGCGCGAAGGTGTTGGCGGGGGCTGGGTCGGTTAGGTCGTCCGCCGGGACGTAGACGGCCTGGAAGGACGTGATAGAGCCCTTCTTGGTCGAGGTGATACGTTCCTGGAGGTTGCCCATTTCAGAAGCAAGCGTCGGCTGGTAACCCACCGCGGAAGGGGAGCGACCGAGGAGGGCGGACACTTCGGAGCCGGCCTGCGAGAAACGGAAGACGTTGTCGACGAAGAGGAGCACGTCGCGGTTCTGTTCGTCGCGGAAGAATTCGGCCATCGCGAGGGCGGAGAGAGCCACGCGCATACGGGCACCGGGCGGCTCATTCATCTGGCCATACACGAGGGCGACCTTGGACTTCGAGAGGTCCTTCTGGTCGATGACGCCCGCTTCGGACATTTCGTGGTAAAGGTCATTACCTTCACGGGAGCGCTCACCGACGCCGGCGAAGACGGAGAAACCGCCCTGCTTCATCGCGATATTATTGATGAGTTCCATGATGACGACGGTCTTGCCGACGCCGGCACCACCGAACGCACCAACTTTACCGCCCTTGACGAAGGGACAGATGAGGTCGATCACCTTGATGCCCGTACCGAGGAGCTCGGCGGACGTAGACTGCTCGGTGAGGGGCGGCGGCTGACGGTGAATTGGGTAGCGCTTGGTGTGCTCAACCGGACCGCGTTCGTCCACGGCGTCGCCGGTGACGTTAAAGATGCGGCCGAGGACGCCGTTGCCGACGGGCACGGTGATCGGGGCACCGGTATCGACGGCGGCACCACCGCGTACGAGGCCTTCGGTGGAAGTCATCGCGACGGCACGGACGAGGCCGTTGCCGAGGTGCTGTTGGACCTCAAGGATGAGGCGCGTGTCCTTACCTTCGACCTTATAGTCGATCTGGATCGCGTTGTAGATCTCGGGGACCTTATCGACAGGGAATTGGACGTCGACGACGGCGCCGAGGACCTGGGTGATCGTTCCTTTAGTGCTCATGATATTTGTAGAAGTGGGTGGGGGTGAAAATTACTGGGCGGCAGCGCCGGCGGTGAGCTCCAGGATTTCCTGGGTAATCGCCGCCTGACGGGCCTTATTATATTCGAGGGAGAGGGCGGCACCGATTTTCTTGGCGTTATCGGTGGCGGCCTTCATGGCGACCATGCGCGAGCTGAACTCGGAGGCCTTGGACTCGAGGACGGCCTGGTGGACGGCCTGCTTGAAGAAGAGGGCCGGAAGCTGGTTGAGGATCTCCGCGGCGGAGGGCTCAAAGAGCATATCGCGCTCGTCGGCTTCGGTCTTAGGCTCGGGTAGGCCGAGCTTGGCGCGGAATTCACGCGCCTGGTTCACGAGGCTGTCGGCCGGCAGGAGCTGCAGGACGCGCGGGGTCTGCACCATCGTGTTCTTAAAGTGAGCGAAGAGGACCTCGACGGTGTCGACGGTGCCATCGCTGAAAGCCTTCAAGAGATACTCGGCGGCTGGGCGGACTTCGTTGAAGTTTGCGCGGTCGGTGACGGGGAAGTCGGCGAGGACCTTGCGGCCGGAGCGGGCGAGGGCTTGGGCACCCTTGCGGCCGATACAAACAAAGACGGCGTTTTGCTGCTCAGCGGCCAGACGGATGAGGTTGCCGTTGAGGGCGCCCGCCATGCCCTTGTCGGGCGTGACGAGAAGAATACCGCGGACCTTGACGGTGCGCTTCGTGAGGAGCGGGTGGGTGAAGTCACCGACCTTAGCTTGCGCGGTGTCGAGGATTTCACCGAGGAGCTCGGCGTAAGCGCGGCCCGAGCGGGCAGCGTCCTGAGCCCGCTTCATCTTCGACGACGCCACGAGCTGCATGGCTCGAGTAATCTGGCCAGTGCTCTTAACCGATTTGATTCGGTTACGGATCTCGCGGAGTCCTTTAGGCATGTAGCGTGTCGGTTAGCGGAAGGAAGAGAACGGCAGGCCTTAGGCCTTGAAGCTACGGCGCCAGGTTTCGCAGGCAGACTTCATTTCGGCTTCGCCGTCCTTCTCAATCTTGCTGCCACCGCGGATCTTGGCGAGGACGGCAGGCTTAGCGGTTTCCAGGTGGGCCTGCAGCGATGCGGAGGCGGCTTGGACGGACTTCACGGGCAAGTCATTGAAGAAGCCGTTCTGCATGGCCCAGATGATGCCGCACTGGATTTCAGCGGACTTCGGGGCGGTCGGGGGCTGCTTGAAGAGTTCTACGAAGCGATCACCCTTGTCGAGGATCGCCTTGGTCTGCGCATCGAGGTCGGAACCGAACTGGGCGAATGCCGCGAGTTCGCGGTAGTTGGCGAGCTCGCCCTTCACCTTACCCGCGACCTGCTTGAAGGCCTTGATCTGCGCGGCGGAACCGACGCGCGAGACGGAGAGACCGACCGAGACCGCTGGGCGGATGCCTTGATTGAAGAGGTCGGTCTGGAGGAACACCTGGCCATCGGTGATCGAGATCACGTTGGTCGGGATGTACGCCGAGACGTCACCCGCCTGGGTTTCGATGATCGGCAGCGCAGTGAGCGAGCCCTTACCGGCGAGACGCGCGGAGCGCTCGAGGAGGCGAGAGTGGAGGTAGAACACGTCGCCCGGGTAGGCTTCGCGGCCGGACGGACGCTTCAGAATGAGCGAGATCTGGCGGTAGGCGGCGGCGTGCTTGGAAAGGTCATCGTAAACGATGAGCGCATCCTGGCCGTTTTCCATGAACCACTCGCCGATGGCGGTGCCAGAGAAAGGCGCGAAGACCTGGTTGGCGGCGTTGTCCGCGGCCGAAGCGGCGACGACGACGGTGAACTCCATGGCGCCAGCCTTTTCAAGCGTGCCGATGGTGCGGGCGATGGAGGAGTTCTTCGTGCCGATGGCGACGTAGATGGAGTACACCGGGCGGAAGTTAGCGTCACCCGAAGCGAGGCCGACGCGGTTGGCGTTGGCCTGGTTGATGATGGTGTCGATCGCGATGGTGGTCTTGCCGGTCGCGCGGTCACCGATGATGAGTTCGCGCTGGCCACGGCCAATCGGGATCATGGCGTCGATGGCCATGATGCCGGTCTGCATCGGCTGGTCGACGGACTTGCGAGGGATGATGCCCGGGGCGATCTTTTCAACTGGGTAACGCTCGGAAGAAACGATCGGGCCCTTGCCGTCGAGCGGGTTACCGAGGGCGTCAACGACGCGGCCGAGGAGGCCCTTGCCGACGGGGATGGAAAGGAGGCGACCGGTGGTCTTGGCTTCCATGCCTTCCTTGAGGCTGGAGATGTCACCCATGATGACGCAGCCGACGGTGTCTTCGGCGAGGTTGAGCGCGACGCCTTGGAGGCCGCCCGGGAGCTCGATCATTTCGTTCATCATGACGCCCGAGAGGCCGTCGATGGAGGCGACACCGTCCGCGAGGGAAACGATGGTGCCGACGTTGGACTTGCCGGCGCGGGTATCAAGGCCGGCGATGGCTTTCTGGATCTGGTCGATCGCGTTGCTCATTGTATTTGGTAAAGCGGGTTAAGGATTAAGGGGGAGTTTTAGGAAAGGGACTTGGCGAGGTTGGCCAGGCGGAGCGAAGCCGTGAGATCGGTCACGTCGTCGGCCACGCGGACACGGAAGCCTGCGAGGAGGGCGTCATTACGACGCGTCACTGGGCGGACGGTGCGGCCGAGGGACTTAGAGAAGTGCGCCGCGATGGCGTCGGCTTCGGCCGCGGACAACGGACCCGCATGCTCGATGCGGGCTTCGCCCCGAGCGAGCTCGCGACGGACGTTCGTGAGGTAAGCGCGGAGCAACGGACGGAGCTGGTGCGCCGAGCGGGACTTCTCCAGAGCGGCAAGCACGGCGCCTACCAATTCAGACGAGACCACGCCGGCCTCTAAAGAGAGAGCGAGGAGGCGCTTGGCTTCGGCTCGGACGGAGGCGGCGGACATCGGGAAGAAAAGGGCTTAGCGGGCGAGCTGCTTGACGGCAGCTTCGTTGAGGCGGCCGCGCGTGGCGTCATCGAGGTTCTGCTCGAGGACCTTGGCGGCGGTTTCAACGACGAGGCGGGAGACTTCCCCGCGGACTTCGTTCATCATCTTCACGCGGTCGGCTTCAATGGCGGCCTTGGCCTTGGCGATGACTTCCGTCTGAGCGGCGGTCGCTTCGGCCTTGGCGGCTTCGACGGCAGCCTTGGCGGCGTTACGGGCATCAGCGAGCATCTTGGCCGCTTCGTCAGAGGCAGCGTTCAGCTTAGCGTCGGAAGCCTTCTGAGCTTCCGCGAGGCGCTGGGTGGCGGCTTGGGCATCCGCGAGACCCTTTTCGATGAGGCGGTTACGTTCTTCCATCTGGCCGAGGGCCGGCTTGATGGCGAAGCGATAGAGAATGAAAGCCAGGATCGCGAAGTTGATTAGCTGGATGAGGAGGTGCGGGCCATCGACGCCGAAGCTGCCGAAGAGCTTAATGATATCGCCGAGGGGGCCGGAGGATTCGGCGGCGCCTTTAACGGCCGCGGTTGTGGCGTGCGCGGGTTCGGCGGCGAGGAGTGCGGAGAGGAAGGTCATAGGGAGGACTTTGAAAGGGAGGAGTTTGATCGGCGCTGGGAAAGAGAAGTGGCGGGCCCCTTGCGGGGCCGCGCCACGTGACCGATTACTTCGCGAGGAAGATCGCGTAGAACGCGACGGCTTCAGCGAGAGCCATGCCCAGAATAGACTGGACGAGGATCTTGCCCGAAGCATCGGGATTGCGACCCACGGACTCAACGGCCTTGGCGCCAACGAGACCCACGCCGATAGCGGCAGCGAGACAGCCGGCAGCGGCAGGGAGGGAACCAGTGATTTCAGCGATGATCATGTGTGTTTATGTTTTTGGTTTTTTCTCAGCGGACTGCGTGGGGGACTCCCAGCAAATCACCCGCCTCGAAAGCGAAAGGGGTTAGTGAGCGTGCTCCTCGTCGTGGCCACCTTCGTGGTTGCAGATGAGGCCGATGTAGACGGCGGAGAGTAAGGTGAAGACGAAGGCCTGAATGAGACCCACGAGGACTTCGAGGAGGCCGGCAATGGCGGGGACGACGTACGGGGCGATGCCACCGAGCGAGTGGATGAGGTTCTCGCCACCGAAGACGTTACCGTAGAGTCGGAACGAAAGGGAGATGAGGCGGAAGGCAATGGAGACGACCTCGATACCACCGACGCCGACGAAAATGAAGCTAAGCATAATCCACATGCCCCAGCCGATTTCCTTCCGGTCGGCCTTATTTCCAAAGAGGTCGAAGATGAGGACCTTCACGCCAGCATAGCGCAGCACGAAGTAGGTCCAAGCGACGAACGAGATGATCGACAGAGCGAGCGTGGTGTTGAGGTCCGAAGTCGCTGGGCGAATGGCTTCAAGCCAGTGGCCGTCGTGGGAATATTTAATGGTCCCGACTCCAGGTAGCAGGCCACTCCAGTTCATCAGCAAGATGAAGACAAAGAATCCACAGAGGAGGGGGAAGACCTTCCCAATCATCTGCTTGCCGACGATTGGCTCGAGGGCATCGCGCAGGCCCTGTGCCATGCCTTCAACAACGGCTTGGCCCTTGCCTGGGATAAGTTTCGGGGTCCCCACGGCGAGGCGGACAACGATGATGATGAGGGCGGCGATGATCCAGGTCGTGAGGATCGAGTTCGAAATCGGGAAGCCCGCGATGGTGAAGAGATCCGTGGCCGTGGGGCTCACTCCTTCGGAGCTAGCGAAAACGACCGCCGGGGCAAAGAGACCAATGATGGAAAGAGAGCGCATTAGACGCAGGAAAAGGTTTGTGAATGATTCCTAGCAGGATGGTCAACCACCTGCACAGTAGTACGCCCAGAGTAAGCCGCCAGAGGGGGCATCATTAGCAACACTAATCTAGGCGGGGACTAGGGGGCGAGGCGGCTAATCTGCCAGTTTCCGTCCCTTTTAATGTAGATAAAGCGGTCATGCAGGCGGTTGAGGCGCCCCTGCCAGAATTCAAAATGGTCGGGAATCACCCGGTAGCCACCCCAGTTAGTAGGCTTGGGGACCTGGCCTTCGGGGTATTGGGCCTTCAACTCAGCCAAACGGGCCTCCAAGTGCTGCCGGTCAGGGATAAGCTGGCTCTGGTCCGAGGCCAAAGCCCCCAATTGGCTTCCGTACGGCCGACGCGCGAAATAAGCCACGGATTCTTCTTCGGAAGTCTTTATCACAGAGCCACTTATGTGAATCTGTCGTTCCAAGGAGAACCAGGGGAAAACCAGCGAAACCCTGGGGTCCTTAGCTAGGTGCTCCCCTTTACGGCTGTGGTAGTTAGTAAAGAAGGAGAAGCCGCGCTCATCGGCGGCCTTCAGCAAAACGGCGCGGGAGGTCGGAGCCCCGGAGTCATCGACCGTAGAGAGAACCATGGCGTTGGGTTCATTGACCCCCGCATCCTTAGCCTGATGGAACCACGCCTTAAACTGGGCGAGGGGGCAATCGAGCAACTCGTGCCGGTCCAAGCCGTGGGTGGCGTACTCCTTACGTAGTTCCGAAAGGTCCATGGCCGCACCCTAGGAAACTAGTCCGACTTCGCAAGCGTAGCCTCCCTTCCCTCTCGCCAGACCCCCGACGGCGTTCAGGTTAGAAGCCGTGAACCTCGTCCTGATTACGGAGCCTGAAGTCAGCGCGGGTCTTCCCCTGGCCGACGCCCGGACCACCCACCTCCTCGGGACGGTCGGCCTCCGCGTGGGTCAAACGTTCCATGTCGGCCTCGCCGGCGGCCTCCGCGGCCTCGCCACGGTGGCGGCGACGGCCCCCGTCCTCCGCTTCTCCGTCGTCTGGGAAAAATCCGTCCAAGCGCGCTTGCCACTGACGGTACTCATTGGCCTTCCACGTCCACAAACGGCCAAGAAGGTTCTGCACGACCTCGCCAGCCTCGGCGCCGCCCGACTCATTTTCTTCGAAGCTGATAAAGGTGATCCGGGTTATCTCGCCAGCTCTTTATGGAAAGACGGCGAATACCTCGACGCCTTGCGCAAGGGAACAGAACAGGCCTGCTCGACCCTGGTGCCAGAGGTCGTCCGCGTGGCTTCGCTCGCCGAAGCGCTCGCGCTTTTACCGGGCGAAGGCTGGAAGGTCGCGTTAGATCCTTACGAAGCGACCGGTGCGTTGGGCGAATCCACTCCGAGTTCGGCGCACGCAGGCATCCTCGCCATCGGCCCCGAAAGAGGTTGGTCGGATAAAGAACGCACGCTGTTGCGTGCCCAAGGCTTTAGCCTGCAGCACCTCGGTGATCGCATCTTGCGCGTCGAAGCCGCCTGCCTCGTTGGGGGCGGTCTCATGCTCGCGCACCTGCGCGCGTGGCAAGCACACCGCGCGCTGGGCTGATTACTCGCCAGCCTGACGAATGAAAATCGAGGCCGCCGGCTGGCCTTTGCCTTTGCCAATGACCTTACGAAGTTTCCAGCCCGCCGGCACCGGAACTTCAAATCCCCCGGGGGCTTCGAGAATCACGCGGACGTGCGCACCCACCGCCGCCGCGCCGACGGCATTCGCCACGATTTCCTCCGCCCGCGTCTCCCAGAGTTCCCATGGGGGATCAGCAAAGACCAAGTCGAACGTGCCGGCGTTCACCACCAGCTTCGTCGCATCGCCGGTGATGGCCGTAAACGGTAACGCGGCGATGCCCATCGATTTGGCCACCGCGGCGGCGTTCGCCTGCATGTCCGCGCCCGCCTGTAAATCCACGCAGGTCGCCGAAGCGGCACCGCGACTCAGCGCTTCCAAGCCATAAGCGCCCGTGCCCGCAAAGAGGTCCAGGACGTGCGTGCCTGGTACGAAAGCCGCCAACGAATTAAATACTGCTTCGCGGATGTAATCCGTCGCTGGGCGTACCCCACCTTTCGCGGGAACGCGAAGCGGAATTCCGCGAGCTAGGCCTCCGGTGACGCGCATGCCCGCAAGGTTTCCCGCTGCTGACCGAAGGTCAACGGCGTTCCGCCCCCAAGCGCTGACGCGCCGGCGACCAACAGGTGGTCCGGCCACCGACTTCCGCACGATGCAATGGCTCCTTCGTACGGGGACAACTTCCGCCGTCCTTCCAGCGGTGATTAAAGAGCCAGCTCGCTGGGGGATCATCCCAGGCCTTCCCAATCACTTGCATCGCATCTGCGCACACTTTCCGCAAAGTCCGATGAAGTTTACGCACAGCCACTGGCCCAAAGTCTCCGGCCTTGGCTTCGGGATGGAAGCCCGCCCGCCAGAGAACTTCGTCGGCCATCCAGTTACCGATGCCCGGAAAGCGTTCCTGCATGAGGAGTACCGCCTTGATCGAGGTGCGTGCCCGTCGCCGCAGGAACGCCCTGACCACGCCGACGGTAAATTCATCCGAGAGAATCGCTGGCGGAATCTTCTCCCACCACGGCGGTACGCCCGGACCTTGCCAAAAAAGGATACGCCCAAACTGACGGGGGTCGACAAAGACGAGCTGCTTACCGCCGGACATCGTCAGCACGAAGTGATCGTACTTGGTCGGCTCGCGCATCGCATCTCCACATTCCAACCGACCCGACATCCCGAGGTGCACTCCAATCCAGATTCCACCCGAAAACTGAAACGCCATCTGCTTGGCGGCGGCAAACGATTCTAATAACTTCGCGCCGACGAGCGCCTCCGTCATCGCCTGCTTATCGAGCCCGCGGCCCACCCGAGCTTTCAAATTCAGGCTGACCTGCGCGACCTTTCGTCCGAGGCCAGGATCCCAGCGGCGGCGGAAATAATCGACTTCGGCGAGTTCAGGCATCGTTTGCTGTTCCCAACCGAAACGGAATATTCTAGATTCGCAAGACGATGACTGCCCTCCGTCCGTTCCTCGCCCTGGCGTGCGCCTGTGCGCTGGCCTCCGCCGGCGAAGTCGTCCCAACTGGGGCTGGCTCCTACCTCCGCGGCTTACCCGACGGTGCGAAGGGCCCGCCCGTGACGCCCTTCGTCGTCGAAGGCCTGACGGGCCCGGTCCCCACCAACACCTGGTGGAGCTCACTGGCTTGGCTTCCGCTCTCGGAGACGATGTTCCCGCACCCGCTGTCCGTCAAAGCGACGAAGGACGGGCTGGCCTTGAATTATCCCGGCGCCCATCTCGGTGCGAGCAAGCAAGCCATTGTCGGGATGGGCGGCCATGACCTCGTGCTCGGCCACTCTACCGTGGACACTTTCACCGAAGCCCGCGTCGCGGGTTGGAGTGACTTCTTTGTGACGGCCCGGATGGGTGAAGCGGGGCGAGGCCTGACGCTGACCTTTGGGCACGGCTCGCCCTACGTGTACGCCGACTACGCGGGCGGCGAACCGGTTGTAATCTTTAAGAGCCCGCCGACGGTCATCGCCGGAGATGAGAAGTCCGCTGTGCTCGTGGTGAAAATCGCCGATCGTATCTACGGACTCTACGCGCCGAGTGGATCGACGTGGTCAGGCCTCGGCTCGACCCGGCTAACGGCCCAGACACGCGGTAAGACCTACTTCTCGGTCGCAGTGCTCCCCGACGAGAAGCCCGCGACCCTCGAACTCTTTAAAGCCTGCGCATACAACCATATCACCGGTTCACAGGCGACTTGGACCTATGATCAAAAAAGCGGCAAGGTCGCCACGCGTTACGCCTTCCGCACGTCGGCCAAGCAAGGTCCCGACACCGGCACGCTCTTCGCTCTCTACCCGCATCAATGGCGCGACGCGCGTGCCGACTTCACCGGGCTGAGCTACGGCAGCGTCCGGGGTCCAATGAAACTCGCCCGGGGCTCCTCGTTTGAAAGCAGCGCCCTCCTGCCGCCACTTCTCCCCGCCTTGCCGGTGGTCGCTTCGGTGGACCGCACGCAGCTTAAGCAACATCTCGCCGCCGACTTAGCGGGCACTCCGCAACTCACGGGCGATACCTACTGGCTGGGTAAGCAACTCGGAAAATGGGCCACGCTCCTGCCGATCGCTGAGCAACTGGGCGAGAAGGACGCCGCCGCCGAATGTGAGCACCGGCTCAAGACTGCGCTAGAAAACTTCCTGACCGTCCGGGCTCTCGATGGGCGGGAAAAGAAGTCGTCCATCTTCGCCTACGAACCTAACTGGGGCACGCTGATTGGTTATCCTGCCAGCTTTGGCAGCGACCAGGAACTCAACGACCACCATTTCCACTACGGCTATTTCCTCCGCGCGGCCGCGGAACTCGCCCGCCGCGATCCTGCTTGGACGCAGCAATGGTTGCCGATGATTCGTCTGCTAGCACGGGATATCGCCAGCGCTGACCGCCGCGACCCGCTCTTTCCTTACCTGCGTTGCTTCGACATCTATGCCGGGCATTCTTGGGCCAGTGGCCATGGCCGCTTCGGCGACGGCAATAACCAAGAGTCCTCGAGTGAATCCATCAATGCTTGGTATGGCTTGCTGATGCTTGCGGAAGTCACCGGGGACAAGGAGCTCCGCGACCAGGCGGCGTGGTTGCTCGCCACCGAGGTCTCGGCGATCGAAGACTATTGGTTTAACGTCCACGGGGACCTCTTCCCGCGCAACTATCCCGCTTCCGTCGTGACGATGGTCTGGGGCGGCAAGGGTGCCAACGCGACGTGGTTCGACGCCAACCCGCAATCCGTGCATGGGATCAATTTCCTTCCCGTGACCGGCGGCTCGCTCTACCTCGGTCGTTATCCTGCCTACGCACGGAAGAACCACACGGCGATGCTCGGCGAGCTTGCGGACTTCCGCTTGGCCGCAAAAAAGGGGGTCGCCACCCAAGCACCCTTGGACCATTGGGCTGACGTCCTTTGGATGCAGCAGGCGACCTTCGATGCCGCCGGTGCTAAGGCCAACTGGGCGAAGCGCCCTCCCAACTTTAAGCCCGAGGCGGGCAATAGCTTCACGCAAACCGAACTCTGGCTGCAGATCTTCGAAGCCTTCGGCACCATCGACGCTGCCGTGGCCGCAGACACGCCCTTCGCCGCGGTCTTCACCAAGAACGGCAAGCGCAGCTATGTGGCGTGGAATTTAACCGATAAGCCCGTCACGGTGACTTTCTCGGACCGTACTCTCCTGATCTGCCCAGCCAAAGAAACTTGCTATAAGTGAAGGCACTTTAGGCCGTAGGCGGTAGCGAGGTCGCCTGAAAATCAGGGCAGGCGTTTTTCCCGCTGGCTTAACGGCACGGGTGCGGTTTTCTCGACAGCATGCACACCCCCAGCGACTCCCGCTATGCCCACGCTGCCTTCCAGGCGCGCTGCGGAAAATCTGGTCTGCATCTCCCGAAGATCTCCCTCGGGCTCTGGCATAACTTTGGCAGCGTGGATGATCCGGCCGCCGCCCGGGCCATCGCGCTGCGCGCCTTCGACCTCGGCGTGACGCACTTCGACCTCGCTAATAATTACGGCCCAGTGCCGGGCTCCGCCGAAGAAACCTTTGGCCGCATCCTTCGCGAAGACCTCGCGAACTATCGCGATGAATTGATCATCTCGACCAAGGCCGGCTACACGATGTGGCCCGGCCCGCATGGCGACTTCGGTTCGCGGAAATACCTGCTGGCCTCGCTAGACCAGTCACTGAAGCGCCTAGGGCTGCCTTACGTCGATATCTTTTATAGCCACCGCCGCGACCCACACACCCCGATGGAAGAAACCATGGGTGCCCTCGCCCACGCGGTCCGTTCGGGCAAGGCCCTCTACGCGGCCATTTCAAACTATAACGCCGAGGACACCGCCCGCGCTTGCGCCATCCTCCGCGACCTCGGTACGCCCTGCGTCGTCCACCAGCCGAAATACAGTATGTTCGAACGTACTCCGGAGGCCGGCCTGCTCGACGTAGTCGAGAAGGAAGGTATCGGTTGTACCGTCTTCTCGCCGCTGGCTCAGGGGCTACTCACGGATCGCTACCTCCAGGGTATCCCCAGCGATGCCCGCGCCGGCAAGGCCCACGGCTTCCTCCGCCCCGAACAAGTCGATGCGGCTCGCCTCGCCAAGGTACGTGCCCTGGGTGCTCTCGCCGCCGAACGTGGCCAACCCTTGGCCTCGATGGCCTTGGCTTGGGTCCTTCGCGATCGTCGCGTGACCTCCGCCATCATCGGCGCCAGTAAGGTCTCGCAGTTGGAACAGTGTGTCGCGGCGGCCTCCTCCGCCCCGCTGAGTTCCGAAGAACTCAAGCGCATCGACGCCATTTTGGTAGCCTAAGCGTTACTCCGGGGTTGTGCCTCCCGCCCGCCCTGCCAAGGGTATCCGCATGTCTGCCGGTCCCGCCCTGCCTTTTAAAATCAGTGTCCTCGTGTTCGTGCATGATGCACAAGGCCGACAGTTGCTCATCCAACGCACCAAGGCCCCGAATAAGGGTTGCTGGAGCCCTGTTGGTGGTAAATTGGAGATGGCCACCGGCGAATCGCCCTTTGAATGCGCGGTGCGCGAAGTCGGCGAAGAAACCGGTGCGACAGTCGCCACCACCGACCTGCACCTCTTTGGGATGATTTCCGAAAAGGGTTATGAAGGCCAATCCCACTGGCTCATGTTCCTCTTTGATTGCCGTAAACCCCTCGCGGGCCTGCCCGAGACCATCGATGAAGGTCAGTTCGGCTTCTTCTCCCGCGCCGAGGTCGAGACGACGGATATTCCCGCCACCGACCGCACCCTACTCTGGCCGATCTTTGACCAACATCGTCGCGGCTTCATCGCCTACCGCGCCGAATGTGATCCGGGGCAGCCGCTCCGCATGACCATCGAAGAGACGGATACGCAGCCGAACCTGGACTGAGGATGGACGCCGGAGGCTCAGCTGCGGAATTTAAGCGGACGAACCGCAAGCCCGCCTATCCCATTGGCGCAGCGCTCCGTGAATACCTCGCTCGCGAAGGCCGTGAAGTCGACCTACCCGTCACCTACGCGCAGCTCCGCGGCTTCAACGCGGCGATGCCCCTGCTCAACCGCGACGGGAAAGACTCCCTCTGGGAAACCGTCGCCTACCCGCAGGATGAAATGGAACGCCTCTCGCAGGGGCTCCTGGAAACGTACGCCCTCCTCCGCGGTGAGGGCGGGATGAAGGTCTTCAGCCACGTCTACGTCGATCGCGTGGATTTCTGCTCTTTCGGCAATTCCCAGCCCTTCCGCGTCCGCATTGTTAATGCGTATAACGAGAACCACGATTACTTCTATGTGAAAGTGGGTGATGCCTCCCGCGTCTGCGGGTTGGAGCTTGAGCACCTACTGTCGCCCAACCGCATGCTCTACCTCACCCAAGGGGACACCTTGGTCGAGGAGCATGTGACAGGAATCCCGGGGGACATCTTCGCCGAACAATGGCTTGAGGCCGGCCAGCACCATCCGGTCCGCCTCGCCAAAGAACTGATCAAGTTCGAGGAACGCTGCCTCGTCCGCCTCCTCGGCGATATGCGGGCCTATAACTTCGTCATCGCCGTCACCCCTGATTTCGACGCGACGGCCATCCGCGTCCGGGCGATGGATTTTGACCAACAGTCCTACGACGGGCGCCTCCGCTTCTACCTCCCTGGATCCTTCAAGGAAAACCGGCCCTACACGCAGCTCTGTGCCCGGCATATCAACGCCGCCTCCGCTACCCAATACCGGCGTGAAGAGCAGTCGCTCATCCACCGCCGGCTGTTGGCGGCCCCCGACCGCGTCCGCGACCTCCTCGCCGCCATGGAGGCTAACGCCCTGTCCGCCCCCGAGAAAGCCAAGGAATTAGCCGACGGGCTGGCCGATTATCACCGGGACCCCGCCTTCCGCCAGCATACGACGATGGCCAGCCTCATCGGCGAAAGCTTGGCTCGTTTGGACCGAATCCTGCGCTCTTAAGCCTCTGCGAAGAGTAAGCGCTGGACAGGATAGGCGCCGACCCGACAAAGTCGGAAGCCTGCGATGAGCGACTCCTTAAGGCACGAATGCGGCATTGCCCTTGTCCGGCTAACCAAGGACCTGAAATGGTATCAGGAGAAGTACGGCACCCCGCTCCACGGCTTTAACCAGCTCTTCCTCCTCATGGAGAAGCAGCACAACCGTGGCCAGGACGGCGCGGGCATTGGTAGCGTCAAAATCGGGGCGGAAAACGGCGAAGCCTTCCTCTTCCGCGATCGCGAAATCGGCGCCCAGGGTCTGACCCAGATCTTCACCCGCCAAATCAAAACGTACGCCGACAAGGTGCGTGAGGCCATCATCGTCCCGGAGTTCCCCGAGACGGTGAAGCGCCACTTTGACTTTGGCGGCGAGCTGCTGCTCGGCCACCTACGCTACGGGACCTCCGGCAACTTCGACTCGGTCTCCTGCCACCCCTACGCGCGTAAGTCCATCTGGCCGACCCGTAACCTACTGGTCGCTGGCAACTTCAACCTAACGAACACGCCTGACCTAAACGCCTCCCTCACCGAGCGCGGCGCCCACGTCATTTACACGACCGATACCCAATCCATTCTCGAGGAAATCGGCTTCTGGCTCGACGAAGAACACGACCGACTTTTCAAAGCTTTCAAGGATCAGGGGCTCGAGGGGATGGCCGTGCAGCACGAAATCTCCAAGCACCTCGACGTCGGTAATGTTCTCCGGAAGGCGGCTAAGCACTGGGACGGCGGCTACGCCATCGCCGGCCTCATCGGTAACGGGGACTCGTTCGTCATCCGCGACCCGAACGGTATCCGTCCCTGCTGGTACGTCCGCACGGACGACCTAATCGCCGTCGCCTCCGAGCGTGTGGCGCTCATGACCATCATCGGCGCGACCCAGGCTGAAGTCCAAGAACTCCCGCCAGGCTCCGCGCTCATCATGAAGGCCGACGGGCGTCATTCGGTGGAATGCATCCACCCACCAGGCGAACGGCGGCATTGCTCCTTTGAGCGCATCTATTTTTCGCGCGGCAATGACCCCGATATTTACGTCGAACGGAAAGCCCTCGGCGCCGCCCTCGCCGACGAGGTGATTCGCCTCATCAGCGACGACCATGATAAGGCGGTCTTCTCCTACATCCCGAACACGGCCGAAATCGCCTGGTACGGGCTGATGGAAGAACTGCGGATGCGCCGCCGCACGCAGGTCCGCGACCAACTCCGCGATGCGTTGGCCAAGGGCCAACTCGACGATGCCGCCATCGACCGCCTCGTGCTGGGTGGTTGGCCGCGTGGTGAAAAGGTCGCCCACAAGGACGTCAA
>CAIXHF010000111.1 GCA_903919185.1 uncultured Opitutia bacterium
CATCGCGAAGGCACCATACATGATGCCGATTTTTTTGTGGTCAACGGTGGTCAACCAGTCGGAGAAACCGCGCGTGCGGTCCGGGCGGAACAGGCCGAGGTCGCTGCGCTCAGGCGCGAGCTCCATCTTGTCGGCGACAGGGGCGTGGTGCGAATCGTGAGACATCTGCGTGGGAAGGGGAAAGGGTTACTTAAGGGTGAGGAGGTAGTCGGCGAGGTATTCGAGTTCCTCAGCGGTGAACTGCTGCTTGGAAACATTGAGGCCAACGACATTAAACATCGCGTAGTTGTGCATGCGGTTGCCGGGCTTCACGTCCTTCGTCGGCTTGCCGTCTAAGCCGTGCGAGGTGCCGGACGAACCGATCCACTTAATCAGATTGGCCCTGAGCTTCACCGGATCGACGTCGACCGATTCTTCGGTGTTCTGCTTCTTCTTCTCGAGCGCGAGCTGGGCCTTCGAGTCACGGTTATCGAGCCAGGCACCCGCAAGCGACTTGCGCGAGGCGACGTGCGTGAGGTCTGGGCCAAACACCCCCGCGCCGAATTGGCCACCGACATTGTGGCACATCGCACAGGTCTTGGCGGCGAAAATTTCCTTCCCCTTGGCAGCCTTGCTGCCCGGCGTCGGCTCAGGGGCGGGGGCCTTCTGGGCCTTCACCCACGCATCAAAAACGGCAGGCTCGACGACTTCGACGCGGAAGAGCATGTAGGCGTGGGAATCTCCACAGAATTCAGCACACTGGCCGTAGTAGTGGCCGACTTGATCCGCCTGAATCCACATGATATTCTTCCGGCCCGGCATGAGGTCAACCTTGCCAGCGATCTTCGGAATCCAGAAAGAGTGAATCACATCCTCGGAGCGAAGGTTGATGCGGATGGCCTTACCCCTAGGAATCACGAGTTCGTTCGGGACGGTGTGCTTAGCATCGCTGGTGAGGCCGAGCTGCGGGTACTCAAAGCGGAACCACCACTGCTTGCCAATCACGTCGACCTCGAGCACCTGCTCTTCGACGGCCTTGGGGTAATTTTCCTTCCCGTCGGCCCCGACGCGCGGGTACCAAGCTGAGAGCTTCGAGGTCGGCACGTCTTCGTCAGGAACGTCGTGCGTATACCAAATCGCGCTGAGGGTCGGAATAGCGATAAAGACTAGCGCCCCAATCGAAGCAGTGATGAGACCGATTTCGATAAGCGGGTTGCCGTGGCCTTCTTCGACGATGGCGGGCTTGTTTTCGTCGCCCGGACGAGCGCGGAATTTAATGACGGCATACACGAGCAAGCCACCAACCAAGGCGAAGAGGACGACGACGAGCCAGACCGTGTCCATGAAAACATCATACTGCATCTTGGCGACCGGACCCTTGGGGTCCAAGGTCGACTGGCGCACCGTGAGCTCCTCCTTAGAGCAACCGCTCAGGAGGAAGAGGCAGAAAGGGGCGACGAAAAGGGCGACCCGTTGGATAAGACGAGAAAACATGGGTGAAGCGTGAAGAGCGAACTGCACGGAAAGTCGTAAAAAAATCGTCATTTGCAAGCCCCGCCCACTACTAAGGAGATAATCTTGATTGATGGTATGCATTGATTAAGTGGTTTTTCTATAAATCAATGATTAGTAATGCTTTATGATTTATTTATGCCTATGAAGCCACCTAATGTAAAGGACGGGGGCGGCTTCTACCCCTCGCGAGCCTTGGAGGTTGCACCTAAACGGCCGCCGCTTACCCCCTTGAACCATGTCTTGGCGCAGTCCACATGGCACTCCCCTCCCCTCCTGGCGGGAGCGGACCCTTTTGATGGGTATCCTTAACCTGACACCCGACTCTTTTTCTGACGGCGGGCAGTTGGCCACGCCCGAGGACGCCCTGCGGCAAGCCGAGGCCTTAATCGCCGCCGGCGCCGACGTCCTTGACCTGGGTGCCGAATCCACCCGACCAGGCAGCCACCCCGTCGAAGCGCGCACCGAGCTCGACCGTCTACTGCCAACCTTACGTCTCCTCCGCCGACGCTTACCGAAGACACCACTCTCAGTTGATACCTATAAAGCAGACGTCGCCGCCGCTGCGCTCGCGGAGGGCGCCGACCTCATCAACGATGTCGAGGGAGGCCGGCACAACCTGCAGGGAGAGGAATCGCCGATGGCCCAAGTTTGCGCTCGGGCCGGTTGCCCGCTCATCCTCATGCATCGCCGAAAAGAGGCTAATTATAAGGACTTTTGGCCTGAATTTATCCGCGACTTGCAGGGCTCGCTACGCCTCGCCCGCCTCGCGGGCATCCGCCCTGAGCAACTGTGGACCGACCCTGGTTTTGGTTTCGGCAAGACGCCCGCCCAAAACCTGATGCTCGTCCGCAACCTCTCCCAACTCGCCGCGCTCGGTTTCCCCGTGCTGCTCGGGACGAGCCGAAAATCCACGCTCGGGTTAGTCCTCGGGGAAACCGACCCACTCAAACGCGAGGTCGCCCACCATGCCACCGTCACCTGGGGTATCGCCCAAGGGTGTGCGATGATCCGCGCGCACGACGTGGCCGGCCTCCAACCCGTGGTGCGCACGGCCGACGCCCTCCGCCGCGGACCCAACTGGTCCGCAGGCTAAATCGTCCAAGGGAGCCAGCAATCGGACTTGAACCGATGACCTGCCGCTTACAAGGCGGCTGCTCTACCAACTGAGCTATGCTGGCGATTCCCGTGGGTTAGGGAGTCTTTTCGGGCAACCGAGCCTGTCAACCTTGGGCCGAGGCTCGTTTTAGGGGTTGAACCCTGTATCCTTTTTAATGGAAAATCGGCTTCCTATCCCCGCCCCATGCGTCTCCCCGTATCCCTCCTCGTTCTTTGCGCCGGTATCACTGGTTGCACGACCTCCATTGACCCAGCGCTGCTTGACACGATCTCGGTCACTTCCAATCCGCCGAGCGCTGCCGTCCGCCTGAACGGAGTGGCCGTCGGCCGCACGCCGACGACCGTCACGCTCGATCGCAACTCTAACTACGAACTCGCCGTGGGCAAAGGCGGCTTCTCTCCTGAGGTAACCTATTTAAAGCCGGCGCTCCGCACCAACGACAAGGGCTCCCTCGACTTCGGCTTCCCCTCCAAGGTTAACATCACGCTGACCAAGCTGCCCGCCTCCGGCGAAGCCTCCATTCCCGAAGGCGACGAAGCCGAATTCAAAGGCCTCGTGAAGAAGGCCAATGGCGAAACCGTCGAAGCTTCTGGCTCCCTTAAGTCCGATATCGCCGCCGTCATCGACGCTTCCCAAAAGGTGAAGGCCGCCCTCGCGACGCGCGAAACTGCTTCCAAGTCCAAGCTTGATGCCATCAGTAAGTCCCTCGACGAAGCTCGCGCGTCCGCCGCTAAGGGCTCGGACGCTGCTTCCGAAGCCAAAATCACCGAAGCCGAAGCGAACCTCCGGGCCGCCCTCGCTGAACGCGATTCCGGCGCTGCCACTGAAGCCGCGACCACCCTCGCCAAACTCGAACAGCGCCGCGCTAACCTCGAAGCTAAGATCGAGACCGCCAACGCCAGTGACCTCGCCCAGCAGGTCGCTGCCGCCAAGAACGAAGTCGCTGCCGCCTTCGCGGCGTCCGACGCTAAGATCGCCAAGGCCCATGCCGAACTCGCTACGGCCCGCACCAGCACTTCCTCCAGCAAGTCCGCCGCCGAACGCGTGACCGAACTGGAAGCCCAGTTCAACGCCGAGAAGTCCGCCCTCGCCGCCGCCCAGCAGAATTCGCAAGACGTGCTCAAGGCCCTCACCAGCCGCAACGAAGAGCTGACTCAGCTGGCTAATAACGGCGTCAACGCCGCTAAGGCCGATGCGGCCAAGCAGCTCGCCTCCATCCAACAGGCCTTGGAAGAACAGAAGGTCGCCGTCGGTAAGGCCACCCAGGAACGCGACGACGTGAAAGCCGCCAACGATAAGGCCCTCGCCGCTGCCAATGCTAACGCCGACAAGGCCCTCGCCGCTGCCAAGGCCGACGCGGATAAGGCCGTTGCCGATGCCAATACTAACGCCGATAAGGCCCTCGCCAACGCCAATGCTAACGCCGATAAGGCCCTCGCTAGCGCCAAGGATGAAGCGGACAAGAAGGCCGCTGAACTCTCCAAGCAACTCGAACAGGCTAAGGCCGACAGCAAGGCGGAAGCCGCTGCCGCCGCCGAGAAGGCCCTCGCTAACGCCAACGCCATGCTGAAGGAAGCTAACGAAAAACTCGCCGCGACCGAGAAGGCCCTCGCCGACACCAAGTCCGGCGCCGAAAAGAGCTTGGCCGAACTCCAGGCCGACGTGGCTAAGCAGGTCGCCGCCGCCAAGGCCGATGCCGATAAGGCTAGCGCCGAAGCCAAGGACGCCGCTGAAAAGGCTATCGCCGCCACCCAAAAAGCCCTCAACGACACCAAGGAAACCGCCGCCGCTGAAAAGGCTGCCGACAAGGCTGCAACCGAGAAGGCCCTCGCTGACGCTCGCCTCGATGCCGAAGCTAAACTGGCCGAAGCGACCAAGGGCGCCAAGGAAGCGATCGCCGAATCCAAGCGTCGCGTCTACGCCGAACGGAACAGCCGCGTCGCCCTCCTCGAACTACGCGTCCGCACCAAGGCCATCAGCGAAGACGAGTATAAGGCTCAGCTCTCCGAACTCCGTAAGGAATTCGCTCAGTAAGCACCTGAGGTCCTTCTACCACGAAGCCCGGCCTTGTGCCGGGCTTTTTTGTTGGAAGAGCGGACAAACCTCGGCACCTTGGGGTCATGTCGGAAACGCTCGCCCGCACGCCTCTCTACGACCTCCACGCTGAACTCGGCGGCCGTTTGGTCCCGTTCGCCGGCTGGGAGATGCCCGTGCAATACACGGGTATCATCGAAGAACATATGGCCGTTCGCAAGACAGCTGGGCTCTTTGACGTTTCGCACATGGGCGAAGCGCGCATCCGCGGCCGCGATGCCGCCGCGTTCCTCGACCGTATCATGACTAACGAGCTGTCGACGCTGAAGCCCGGCGCCGCCCGCTACACGTTGATGTGCCAGCCCGACGGCGGCTGCGTCGATGACCTCATCGTCTACCGCTTCTCCGAAACGGAATTCCTGATTTGCCTCAACGCATCGAACGCCCCGAAGGATCTCGCCTGGATGCGCTCGCTCATCGGTACCGCTAAAGTCGAAGTGCTCGACGAATGCGCCGCCTGGGCCCAACTCGCCATCCAAGGCCCCCTCGCCGAACAGATCTTAGCACTGACGACTGCCCTGCCTCTCGCCTCAATCCGCCGCTTCGGCTTCCTAGTCGGCGAAGTGGCCGGCGCCTCCGGTTGCGTGGTCTCCCGCACGGGCTACACCGGCTCCGCGGGCTTTGAAATCTACCTACCAGCCGCTTCGGCCACCCCAGTCGCACGTGCACTCCTCGCCGCTGGTAAACCGCTCGGGCTTATTCCCGCCGGCCTCGGCGCCCGCGACTCACTTCGCCTCGAAGCAGGTTACCCTCTCTACGGACATGAGATCTCCGAACGGATCTCCCCCATCCAAGCCGGCCTCGGCTGGACGGTGAAGTTCACGAAGGCTCAGTTCATTGGCCGCGAAGCCCTCCGCCGCCAAGCCGACGGTGGCCCGCCTTCATCCGTGGTAATGTTCTCCCTCGATGACCGCCGCATCGCCCGCCAAGGGGCCATCGTTTTCGCCGGCGACACCGCCGTTGGCGAAGTGCTCTCGGGCACGCTTTCCCCTGTTCTCAATAAGCCCATCGGCACCGCCCTGGTCGCCGCTGGTTTCACGGGTTCATCCGAACTGACGGTCGACATCCGCGGCACTCGCTTACCGCTGCACATTTCGGTCGAACCATTTGTTAAATAAACCATCCGCTTTCTATATCATCACACCATGAGCCAAGTCCCCGCCCATCTCCGCTACACCAAGGAACACGAATGGATCCGCCTCGAAGCCGACGGCACCGCCACCATCGGCATCACCGACCACGCACAAGCCGCGCTGGGTGACGTGACGTTCGTCGACCTCCCTAAGGTGGGCAAGAGCTTCGCCGCCGGCGAGGTCTTCGGCACGGTGGAATCGGTCAAGGCCGCTTCCGACCTCTACAGCCCAGTCTCCGCGGAAATCGTCGAGGCTAACACGGGGCTCAACGACACGCCCGACCTCGTCAACCGCGAGCCCTACGGTGGCGCTTGGATGATCCGCGTGAAGTTGAAGAATCCCGCCGAAGCCGCCCAGCTGCTCGACGCCGCGGCCTACAGCGCCACGCTCTGAACCCGTTCGGCTTCACGCCGACTTTCTTCATGTCGTTCGCCGCTGTCCATGACGCCCATCCTTGGGCTGATGTGCTGGCCGGCGTACACGCGAAGTCCGACGCCGATGTCCGCCGCGCCCTCGCCCGCGCGACGCAAGGCGGGTGCGACCTAGCCGACTTCCAGGCGCTGATCTCACCCGCGGCGGCGCCACACTTAGAGGAGATGGCTCGCCTCAGCCAAGCACGGACGGTCCGCCGGTTCGGCCGCACGATGCAACTGTTCGCTCCCGCTTATCTCTCGAATGAGTGCCAGAACATCTGCACGTATTGCGGCTTCTCCGCGGGCAATAAGGTCGCCCGCCGCACGCTGAGTCCGGCCGAAATCCTCGTCGAGGCCGGCGCCCTTAAAAAATTAGGCTTCGACCACTTGCTCTTGCTAACCGGCGAATCCACGAAGGTGGCGCTACCGTTCTTCGTGGCGGCCCTCGACCTACTCCGCCCACACTTCGCGTCCTTGTCCATCGAGGTCCAGCCGCTGGAGACCGCGGAGTACGCCGAGCTCCGCCAGCACGGGCTCAACGCAGTGCTGGTCTATCAGGAGACCTACCACCGCGAGACGTATAACCTTCACCACCCTAAAGGGCGGAAGTCAGACTTCCTCTACCGCCTCGACGCCCCGGATCGCGTCGGTGAAGCCGGCGTCCATAAGATCGGGCTCGGGGCACTTTTCGGCCTCGAGGACTGGCGCGCCGAATGTTTCTTCACGGCCCTCCACCTGCAGTGGCTCGAGCGCAAACACTGGCGCAGCCGTTTCAGCGTGTCGTTCCCACGCATCCGCCCGCACGAGGGCGACATCGAACCGAAGGTCGAGATGACCGACCGCGACCTCGTTCAGGCGATCTGCGCGTTCCGGCTATTTAATAGCGAATTAGAACTGACGCTCAGCACCCGCGAGCGCCCTGCGTTCCGCGACCAAGTCTGCAAACTGGGCATCACCGCCATGAGCGCTGGCTCGCATACCAATCCCGGCGGCTACTCCGAGGGCCGCGAGGCATCACTCGAACAGTTCGCTATCGACGACAGCCGTTCGCCCACCGAAATCGCCGCGATGCTCCGTGCCGCCGGCTTCGAGCCCGTGTGGAAAGACTGGGATCCTTCTTATGATCGCCCGGAGGCACAACTGACATGAGCCCGCTCCGTGCCTGGATCGACCCCGCGCAAGCGCGGACCGCCACGGCCGGCTCCCGCCTACACTTGTCCGGCGAAGAGAGCGCCCACTTAGTCCGTAGCCTCCGCGCCCGCCGCGGCGATGCGCTCGTGCTGCTCGACGGCGAAGGCCATCTCCTGGAGGGTAAATTAGAGTCGGCCGATGGTGAAGGTTCCGTCGTCGAAGTGACCCGGACGCGGACGGTCGAGCCGGTCCGCCCGGCTATCATCGTCGCCCAAGGGATGCCCAAGGGCGGCACGATGGATGACTTAGTCCGCACGGTGTGCGAAGCAGGCGCCAGCGAAGTGGTGCCGCTCGAAACCGCCCGCTGCGAAGTGAAGCTCGATGCCGATCGCGCCCGTACCCGCACGCTGCGCTGGCAACAGCAGGCCGTCGAGGCGTGTAAGCAGTCCGGCCATCCCTGGCTCGCCCACATCGGCCTACCGACGCGCTTCGACGCTTGGCTCGCCGCCCTGCCCCCTTGCGCTCCCGGCGAACTTCGCCTGACGGGTTCACTCGAGTTCGACGCGCAACCGGTCGGCGAACTCGACTTCGCGTCCGCGACGAGAGTGCTTTGGCTCATCGGGCCCGAAGGAGATTTAACGGCCTCCGAATACACGGCGGCCCGCGCCGCAGGATTCCGCCCGGTAGTGCTCGGGCCGACCGTCTTGCGAGCTGAAAATGCGGCCTTAGCCTGCGTGGTAATCACGCAAGCGTTGGCCCACCGCCGCTAAGTTCACTTACTTAACTTCCTCAAACTTGAGGACGGTCTGTACTGGGGCATACGCGGCCGCCAGCGCGGCAACGAACTGGGCGTGCTCAACTTCCGAGGCCTTCACGACGGCTTCCATATCGGTCTTGGCTTCCTTGCCGTGGAAGAGCTTCTGGATCTGTTTGGTCTCGTAGGCCTGCTTGTCGCCGACGGCCTTCCAAATCTTATCGAACGTGGGCTTCGTCGGGCCCTGCGGGAATTCAGCGGCCAGGTTGATACCCCGCGCCAAGTCGGTGACGGCGAAAACCTTCGACTGCTCACCCCAGGTGACTTTGACCTGCGCGCCCTTCACGCCAGTCGCCTTGAGGGTCAGGCGGTTGAAACGGTTTTGGAAATCACTGAGGGCGAGGCCGGCCGCGAGGGTGTTGTCCTTGGCGTTGTCGCCGGGTTCGAACGAGCAAGGGAGTCGCTCGCTACGCAAGGTGTAGGCGCCGTACGATTGACGAGTGGCGGCTTGGCCGTTCTTGGCCTGGACGCTGCCCGTCGGGAGATCGATTTCAACCGTCCCGAGGTCGCCATCTAAGCCCAACGCTTTGAGATAAGCGGTGGCCATCATAACGTGTCCGGCCCAACCGGGGTGGACGCCGTCATTGCCTTCCAGCTTGAAGGTATCGCCAAACTGGGCGCGGCTTGCATAGCCCTTGGCCAACATAGGCCAATAGACGTCCGCAAAGGTGACCTGTTCGGTTTCCGCAATCTCGATGCCGATATTACGGAACTGCAAGAGCGCGAGGTTGAGGGTATCCCATGTGCCCTTAGCGCTCTTCACCCACGGCGGCACGGAATGGATTGTCCCCGAAGACCCGAGCACCACGCGCGACCCCGCGGCTTTGAAGGCCTGGACGACCTTGGTCTGATTCTTGCGGTAGTCCTCGCCAATGGCAGCCTCGAAGGGGACGTAGCGGAAATCGTTCATACCATAGCAGGTCGACGCGATGGTCGGCTGAAAACGGAGGACGTCGTTCTTCATCCGGCCCGCAAACCCGGCGGCGGTCTCACCGCTCCAACCGTATTGGCGACATTCCACGGCGAGGTCCGGACGGGCCGCTGCGAGGTAGGCCTCGAGTAGGCGGCTATACATCTTCTGCTCGGTGATGGAGTCACCACAAATGGCGTAGCGGTCGCCCTTCTGGAGGAGCAGCGTCTTGGTCTCCGGGGCGAGGTGCCCAACATAAGTGTCGGGTACGCCGGGAGGTAACGGCTGGCGTTCACGGGCGCCGAGGGAGACGGCAGCCAAGACTAGGGCAGCAAGGAAGCGGGGCATGGGTTACAGGTAACTCGCGCCCAACAGGAATCGAACCCCTTTTTGCGGGGCGGGCTTGATTTTAGGCCCGAGTTCCGTAATAGTAATTATCCCCTGCAGTGTTCGACACCCGCGGCAGCCTCCGTCTCCTACGAACATAATAATCGGGAGGTGCGACCCGACCGGCCTCGTCCGAGCCGTGGCAACGTACCGCCCACCTTAATCCAGGAAAAACTGGAGCTCCAATCGGAACCGGCACAGGCGGGGGACCCTTTAACGACAGAATAGAGTACAGAGGCCGGAGTACAGAGTTCGGAGTACAGATTGCTGAATCGAGTGCTGAGTCGATTGAGGCTCGGACGATGGGAAGGACGGAAAGTTACTCCGGCTCCGTTTTCTGCCCTCCGTACTCTGTAATCCGTACTCTGTAATCTAACGATTAACTCAAACTCAAAGGACCGCCCTGACACAGGGCGGGATTGCCGAAGGCGTCCAAGCGATGGCCGAAGGCATGCGCCAGAGCGAGATGCAACCGGTTGTGCGCGGCCTTGGCGAATTTGAGGGCGCGACCGGTCTTGAAACCTAAGCCACCACCGATGAGCACCCAAGGGATGTCCTCGAGGGCATGGCTGTTGCCCTTCCCGAGCTCGTTCGTCCAGACAATCGTGGTGTGGTCGAGCATCGAACCCGTGCCATTGGGCTCCGGGGTCTCCTCGAGGCGTTTCGCCAAGAAGGCAATCTGCTCGGCGAACCAGGTGTTGATCTTCGTGAGTTTCTCCACCGACCCAGTGTTCAGGTCGGGGTCGTGCGAGAGCGAGTGATGACCTTCCTCGATGCCGAGCCACTTCATCCGAATGCTCCCCACGGAATTGCTGAACTGTAAGCTCGCCACGCGGGCCAAATCGTTCTGGAAGGCGCTGACGAGGAGTTCGGTCTGCATCTTCGTGATGACCGGGATGTTATCGTTCTCCATCATCACGCCAATCGACGGTGACGCCGGAACGATCAAGGCACCAGAGGTCTGCTGCTCCTTCATATTGCGCTCCAACTCGCGTAAGGCAGTCGTATGCTGGTCGAGCAAGCCGCGGTCCTTGGCGTCGACCGCCCGCGCAACCGTGGCGAGGTCATCGCGGAGGCCGTCGAGGACGGAGACCATGCTTTCGCTTTCCTTCATCTGGCCATAGAGCTTATCAAAGAGGTCGTAGGGGTTGGAAATCGGGGCGACGGGCTGATTGGCGCCGACATAACTCCAGCGCGTCCACGGGTCGGCGCGATTGCCGACCGAGATACCGATTTCCAGCGAACCCATCCGCGTCTTGGTCGCCGGCTTCGACTGGAGGAACCGGCGGATTTCTTGATCAATGGAAGGCCCGCGCGCCCAGCCCGCTGGCTGACCGCCACCGCCCATGATATTGCCCGGGAAGAGTTCGATCCCGGTGAGCAGACAACTCATGCCGCGCATGTGCGAATCGCCATCGCCGCGGACGAGATTATTCACGCCCTTCAGCGTGAGCATCTTATCCTTGAACGGTGCCAAGGGCTGCAAGATCCGCTTTAACTTAAAGTTGCTACCCTCGCCTTCCGGCCAGAACTCCGACGGCACTGTGCCGTTGGGCGAGAAGACGAAGATCACCCGCTGCTTGGCAGCGGCCGGCTCAGCGGCCTGGAGGGAGGTTAAGCCACCGAGGAGCGGCAGCGCGGCGGCGGATAGGCCAAGCTTGCGAAGGAAGTCGCGACGGTTTTGTAGGTTCATAAAGGAGAGGGTGCGGGGTTACTTCTGGAGGGCGGCGACCACGGCTACCTCGACCGCGAGATGGCGAACGTGGTATTGGTCGCGACGGAAACGTTCCGTGAGCTGGCCCAGCATTTCTGGCGAGTAGGCGGTGGTCGGTTGCTTGACCATCGCTTGGAAGAGGTTACGCACGAAGCCCGCCTGCCCGGCTTGGCTCTCGGCGGCGTGGACCGCGACATCGCGCGCGCCCTTGAGCATCAGCACCGTGCCATCGGCCGCGGTATACTCGGCCATCGCGTTGATGGGCTTCGCGTTGTCGGTCGCGCGCACCCGGCCGACGGCATCAAAATGCTCAAAGCTGAAACCGAGCGGGTTAATCGTCACGTGGCACGACTGGCACGCGGGCTTAGCGGTGAGCTCCGTCACTTTTTCCCGCATCGTGAATGAGGGGTCAAACTTGTCATCCATGAACGCAATCGCCATGGGCGGCGGCTTCAGCATGCGTCCCAAAATATTACGCGTCAGGAAGACGCCGCGGTGGATGGGCGAACTGGACTTCGTGTACGAGAAGGTGGCGAGGACGTAGGGGTGCGTGAGCACACCCGCCCGCTGGTCGGCATCCATCTTGACCGGACGAAAGCCCTGACCTTCGGGTAGCTTCTGGCCGTAGAACTTAGCCAAGCGCTCATTCATCAGAATCGTGTCACTGAGCAGTAACTGGCGATAATCGGAGGCCTCCGACCAAACGACGCTCTCAGAGAATAGGTCCAAGGAGGTGCGCAGATCCATCACGACGCCTTGATCGAAGCCTGGATAGGCGGCCTGATCCTTGGCGATCTCGGAGCCTTCCTCGACGTGTAACCAGTGATGCAGGAAGTCGCGGAGCTTCGCCCGAGCACGCGGGTCTTTCTGCATGCGCTGGGCGTGCGCCCGCACCTGCTCGGGCGTCTTCAACGCGCCCTTCGCGGCAGCCTGCAAGAGAAGTTCGTCAGGCAAGGAGTCCCACATGGCCAAGGCCAAGCGCGCCGCGACGGCGTAATCATCCTGCGGACCCGTGGCGGCATACAGGAAGTAAGGTGATGAGAGCGTATGCAGGATGGCCCGCTTGGTCGCGACCTCGGGCGTGACTTCCGCCCCAAAGACTTTTAGCAACTCGGCCTGCTGCTCGGGCGTCAGCGGACGACGATAAGCCAACTGAGCGAAGCGCCACGTAAAGGCCTTGAGCTTTTCGGCCCGATCGGGCGCGGTGGGCGTGGTGCCGGCATATTCATGGAGCCGCGGGGCGAGCATGGCCGCGGCCTGCAAGCCTCCCTTGGCGACACCCTCCGTCCATTCGCGGGAGACAGACACGCCTCGTTCATAGCCCATGCTGGCGTCGTCGGGCGGCAAGGGCACCGAGACGACGTCGACGGAGGAGGAGGACTTAGGCGAGAGATTCTCGGCCGGAATCACCGTCCAAGCCCCACCCGGCGGACGCCACTCCAACTTAATCGAAGCGGTCTTGTCCTTGTACTTAAAAAATTCGACTTTCAGCGGGTAACTCCGGCCACCCAAGAGGAAGGCCTGACCCTGACCACTGCGCAGCATGGCCGAACTCACCCAAAGGTCGATGAGTGCATTCTTTTCGGAGCCGTTGGCGGGAGCGTTGACGTAGACGCGGACGCCATTGGGCGTGGTGACACGGAAATCGTATTCGCCAGTGTCCGGCACCAAGAGCGAGCCCGACCAGTTAATCTTAAACTGTTCCGCCCGCGAGCCCGCGGCCGGCGCCTTCGTGCCGAAATCAAAGTTGATGACTGGGTCGACGCGCTCGAGGAACTTGGCCTCATTCTTGTCGGTATTCGTCGAGTCCCCATCCTTGAGGCCGCGGTAGACCGCCGCTAGGCCACCCGACTCGTTGGTCGAATTAGCGCGACGGAAGGAACCGAGGAGGTCGGTGATGCTTTCGCGATACTGGCGATCTGTAAGGTGCGCGAGTTCGAGCCGCGGCGGGTTATTGCGCGCGCGGGCTTCGGCCGAGTAGAAGGCTTTATGGATGAACTCAGCGGAGGCTAAGGATTCGGTCTGCGACAAAGCGCCGGGGTCGTCCTCCGGCATTTCTTTAGCCACATACTTGGCAAGGAACGCGATCGACTTCTCACCGACGAGGGGCTCGTCGGACTTACCAGCCACCCCCTGCCCCATGGGACCATGGCAACGTAGGCATTCTTCCCGATAGACGATTTCGCCAGTCCGTGGAGCGGCCAAGTTTTTCTTATAATAACGCTGCCCCTGGCGAACGACGACGGCAATCAACCCAACGGCGCACAGGGCGCCGAAGATCTTGATGATACGGGCAAGGGGCATGAAGGGGTATGACCCTTAAGCCCATCGGGAAGTTCCGCTAAATCAAGCCCGCTTCCCCGAAGCTAAACCAGCCTTTCCCCGCAGGATCGGCCTCGGGGCGGCCCATGACCACATGGTCCACCAACTCCACCCCCACGACCCGGCCGGCCTCGACCAATTGCCGGGTGACGGTGCGATCAGCCGCACTCGGCGTGGGGTCGCCGCTGGGGTGGTTGTGGGCGACGATGGCCGCCGGGGCTCCGTGCCGCAACGCCTGCCTAAAAACCTCCCGCGGGTGCAGGAGCGCACTGGTCGCCGTTCCCGAGCTAACCTCATGCAGGGCCATGAGCCGATTGCGCCGGTTGAGGCAGAGGACCCAACATTTCTCGACGGTGAGGCCTGCCGCCAACGGCTCCATCCGCGCCCAGACTTTCAAGGGTGCGTCCAACTTCTCGCCGGGGTCTTGGGCGCGTTCACGAATCCGCCGCGCCAGCTCCATCACCGCGGAAAGTTCCGCCGCCTTGGCCGGACCCAGTCCACGCACCCGGACGAAGTCTGCGGCTTCCCACGTCGCCATCGTCGCCAAACTGCCGGCTTCCTTTAACAGCGCCTGCGATACTTGCTGCACGGGGGAGCCCTTCGTCCCAGCTCCGATGAGTAAGGCGAAGAGTTCTTCATCCATCAAGGCTCTGGGGCCGAGCCGGGCCAATCTTTCACGCGGGCGATCTTCGGGGAGCATCCCCCGAAACAAGCCGCATCCGCAGGCCACTCAAGTGCCCCTACTCTTCAGGGGCTAGGCCTTATGGTAACGAGCCAAGGCCTTACCATAAACTGGGGTGATCTCTTCGAGCGCCGCGACGTTCATTCCCAGGTCGTTCAAGAGGCCATCGCGCAGGCCGTAGATCCAGCCATGGACTTGCACCTTCTGCCCGCGCGCCCACGCGTCTTGGACGACCGTGGTGTGGCAGACATTATAGGCCTGCTCGATGACGTTAAGCTCGCAGAGGGTGTCCAACTTCGCGGGGCCGAGGACGCTCTCCACGGCCATGACATGCTTATGATGGACATCGCGAATGTGGCGCAGCCAATTATCGATGAGGCCCAACTTGCGGCGCTCCAGGGAAGCCTGGACGCCGCCACAACCATAGTGCCCACAGACGATGACGTGTTCGACCTGCAGGACATCGACGGCGTACTGCAGCACGGAGAGGCAGTTCAGGTCGGTGTGAATGACGAGGTTAGCGACGTTACGGTGCACGAAGAGCTCTCCCGGAAGGAGTCCGACAACTTCATTCGCGGGCACACGGCTGTCCGCACAACCAATCCAGAGGAACTTCGGGCTTTGTTGCTTCGAGAGGGTCTCAAAAAACTCGGGCCGCTTCCGGCGAATGTCCTCTGACCAGTTTTGGTTTTGAGTGAACAATTCACTAATCTTAGGCATGCCTCCGAAGTTGCTGAACAACGTAGCGTTGCAAGCCGTTTAAGAAAAATTATTCTTCTAGGTATGCGTGGGCCCCACACCGCTATTTTAACGATTTTAGCCCTTCTGCTCGGCGGCTGTACGGTGGCGTCGAAGCCGATGGCCGCTTTCCGCTCGGAAACAGTCTTAAGTGACGGGTTCGGCCCTGAATGTCATGCGTCCAACCTAGTCAAGCTACCCGATGGCTCCCTCGCTGCGGTTTGGTTTTCCGGAACCAAGGAAGGGGCTAACGACGTGGTCATTCGCTTCACCCGCCAGCAAACTGGCTCCAGCCAATGGACCCGCCCTGTCACGATTGCCTCCCACCCGGGAGTGCCGTGCTGGAATCCAGTGCTCTTCGTAAGCACCGATGGCGCCCTCACGCTTTTCTATAAAGCAGCCAAACGTATCCCCGACTGGGAGGGCTGGTTCAGCCAATCGGCCGACGGCGGCCTAACCTGGGCCGGCGCCCGTCGCTTACCGGCTGGCTTTCTCGGCCCCATCCGCTGCCACGCGCTCGCTCGTCCCGATGGCTCAGTACTCTTCGGTAGTAGCACGGAAACCGCGACGGGCATAAAACCTTGGCGCATTCACTTCGAACGTTGCACTCCACCTGGAGACTGGTCCGCAGTCGCTCACTGGAGTCGGAGCACCCCAGCCGACGACTCCCCGCCCCTCAACGCGATCCAACCCGCACTCGTCGACCACGGAGCGGGTCGACTCGTGGCCTATGCCCGTACCCGCGAAGGGGTCGTGGCCCGCACCGAATCTTCCGACGACGGGCGGTCATGGTCGCCGCTCCGCCCAGCGCAACCCCGCCAAGCTAATCCCAACTCCGGCCTCGACGCGCTCCTACTCCCCGCCGGCCAAACGGTCCTCGTCCTCAACCCCGGCCCGCATCGTCTTCAACTCGACGCCGTCCTGCTCGACGCCGACGGCCAAGGTTGGACTTCCCTGCTTCGCATCGATGAGGTCACCAAGGGTGAAGTCTCCTACCCGTCGGCCATGCTCGACACGGACCAAGGCGTCCCCGTCCTCCGCATCAGCTATACGCGTAATCGCCGTGAAATCATCCTGCGGACGTTCACGCTGAGCGGCTTGGACCAGTAGCGGCGGCGACCTCGGGGTATCTCCGTGGCTCGATGAAAGGTTATCCAGAAATGGCTGCCGCTGCTCGGCGGCATACTTTTCTAGTGCTTTTCTTGGGTGAGAACTGGAAATTAGCCTATTAATGGGCGTTTTCTCTACCCCAGGCCGGCTTTGTCGTCTTCCAGCCCGACAAGGGTTGAAACCTCACCCCGAGCGTGGTGTTGTATTTGTACTATGAACCTCCTCGCCCTCGCCCTGCTCGCCGCCGCGACTAACACGCAGCCTGCTAATAACAGCGGCACCACGACGAACACGTCCACGAACAAGAACTCGACCTCCAAGCCGAGCGTGAAGTCGAAGACGACCAAGACCACCGCGGCGGCCCAGACCGATGCGGCAGGTAACGCGCTCCCAGCAGAGGATGGCGCCGCCGCGAAGGATCCAGCGGGCAAGCCCAAGCAGAAGAAGGGCGAAGACGCCGCCACCCCGGACGCCGGCAGCCCAGCTTCCATCGTCGGAAACTCCATCGACGCCGGCACGCAGATTGCCAACGAAGCCGCCAAGGCGGCCATGGAAGAAATCAAGCGCCTCCAGGGCATCGGCGGCGATTCGGCCGCCCCCTCTCCAGGTGCCGGTAAACTCGTCGAAGCCGGCGTTGCCGGCACGGCCGCCGCCGCCAAGGAAGCTGGCAAGGCTCAGAAGAAGAAGCCCGCCGAAGCCGCCACTACCGAAGCAGAGCCGGCGGCCAAGCCCGAGAAAAAGAAGAAGCCCGCCGCCACGGAAGAGGGCTCCAAAGACGACAAAGTCTTCGGCGTTAAGGTCGAAGGGGCTCCGCAAAAGAAGTAAGCACTCGAGATGCCTCCCTAAAAACCCCGGAACGCCGGGGTTTTTCTTTGGGGAAGGCTGCTGCAACCATTGCGGCTTAACGGGGTTTTATGGGTACACTCCTATGCGCACCTCCCTCCTCGCCCTCCTCCTCGTCGCTGGCCTCGCCTTCGCAGCCGATGCTCCCGCCACGGCTCCCGCCGTCGAACCGACCGCGCCAGCTCCTTCGGTCGACCCGACCAAGGCCACGCCTCCAGTAACCGCTCCAGCCACCGCCCCGTCTGAACCCGAAAAGAAGAAGAAGGGTGAAAAGAAGGAAAAGGGCGAAAAGAAGAAAAAGAAGAAGGGCGAAGAAGCAGCCCCCGCTCCCGCTGCACCCACGACCCCGGCCACTCCCGTGACCGACCCGGCCGCTCCCGTCACGAAGTAATTCGTTCGCCCCATTCACCCAATGAACCCGGCCTCCGCAAGGAGCCCGGGTTTTTTGTGCCTACTCAAAAAAACAGCGCCGAATTTCTGTGATGTCGGGGCGGGCGGCTAATCGCTCCAAGATAACGCGCCAATCTTTCTGCTGCGTGTTGCCGATACACAAGGCCTGCCCCTCTCGGCGACCAATGCGGCCGCGTGTGACCAGGGAAACCTTCACGCTAGGGTCGAGGCGTTTGATCTCCGCCAAAACCTGCGGATCCGCAGGAACGCAGAATTCGTAATCAATCGAGACGAGCCCATCCGCCGGACCGCTCAAACCGTCCGCCCGAATGCTGTCTAAGGGAAAGCGAATCTTGGCGGAGGGTGGCGAGGGTACAGTCGCACAAGCGACCAGCCCAGCCGTGAGTAGGCAGAGCAGAACGCGGGTGAAACTCATCGCTGAATAATTAGTCGACCAGAATCTCGCGCGGGCTCGAGCCGTTCTCCGGGCCGACGTAGCCCTTGTCATGCAGGACATCCATGATGCGGGCCGCGCGGTTATAGCCCAACTTGAGGCGACGCTGGAGCATCGATACGGAAGCGCGCCGGGACTCCTTAATGATTGCCCAGCTCTGCGCGACGAGTGGGTCTTCGCCGTCTTCGCCGTCGGCACCGCCCCCTTCCCCGTCCTCGGCGGCTTCCTTAATCGCTTCGACGACTTCTTGGGCGAACTCGGGCGGGCCGTTCTTATCACGGAGGTACTCCACAATCGCCGCGACTTCCTGCTCGCCGACAAAGGCACCCTGCACGCGGTTCAGCGTAGCACTGCCTGGCGGAACGAAGAGCATGTCGCCGCGACCCACCAGGGTCTCAGCGCCGCCGCGATCTAAGATGGTACGCGAGTCGATCTGCGAGGAGACCTTGAAGCCGATACGGGTCGGGAGGTTAGCCTTAATCAGCCCCGTGATAACGTCCGTCGACGGACGCTGGGTCGCGAGGACCAGGTGGATACCCGCCGCACGGGCGAGCTGGGCGATACGCGCAACCGAGGTTTCAATGTCCTGCGCTGCCACCATCATCAAGTCGGCCATTTCATCGATGATGCAGACGATGTACGGGAGTTTCTCGTTCGGAATACGGATACCGTCATCGATCACAGCCTCGGCGGCCTCGCTTACGGCGGCCTGCTCTTCAGGGCTGAGGGGGAGTTCCTCCTGCTTCGGTAGGCCGGCTTCCTTGGCGAGTTTGGAGTTAAAGCCCGTGATGTTCTTCACGCCACACTTAGCGAAGATCTTGTAGCGGCGCTGCATTTC
>CAIXHF010000112.1 GCA_903919185.1 uncultured Opitutia bacterium
GCTGAAGCCACCGGCATCCCCGTCGCGTCCACGCTGATGGGCCTCGGCGCTTTCCCCTGCGACCATCCGCAGTCCCTTTACTGGTACGGCATGCACGGCACCGTCGCCGGCAACTGGGCCGTCTGCAAGAGCGACCTCCTCATCACCATGGGTGCGCGTTTCGACGACCGTATCACTGGTGCCATCGAGAAGTTCGCCCCTGACGCCACGATCGTCCACATCGACATCGACCGTTCGGAGCACCAGAAGAACAAGTTCGCGCACTACCCGATCCACTCCGACATCAAGCACGCGCTCGGCCGCATGGTCACGCTCGCCAAGAAGGGCTTCAAGAAGCCTGACCTGAAGAAGTGGTACGAGACCATCAACGGCTGGAAGAAGGAGCACCCGTATCCGTTCAGCTACGAGCGTAAGACCAAGCACATCCTCCCGCAGGAAGCCATCGAAGTCCTCTTCGAAGAGACCAAGGGTAACGCCATCATCTCCACCGGCGTTGGCCAGCACCAGATGTGGGCCCCGCAGTATTACCGCTTCAACGAGCCCCGCCGCTTCATCAGCTCGCTCGGCGCTGGCACGATGGGCTTCGGCCTCCCGGCCGCCATCGGCGCCAAGGTCGCCAACCCCGACGTCCAAGTCATCGACATCGATGGCGATGGCTCGTTCCTGATGAATATCCAGGAACTCGCCTGCATGAAGATCGAGAAGATTAACGCGAAGATCCTCATCCTCAACAACCAGCACCTCGGCATGGTGGTGCAGTGGGAAGACCGTTTCTATGCCGGTACCCGCGGCCATACGATCCTCGGAGACGCCAAGAATATCGGCTCTCCCGACAACCCGGGTGGCCTGTACCCTGACTTCGTTAAAATCGCCAATGGCTTCGGCATTAAGGCCCGCCAGGTCATGAAGCGTGAAGACCTCCGCGCCGCTATGCGCGAGATGCTCGATCACGACGGTCCCTACCTCCTCGACGTCATCGTACCCTACACCGAGCACGTGCTCCCCTTCATCCCGCAAAAGAAGTCGGCGATGGAGATTCTGACGAAGTAATCGCTGCGCGATTACTTCGAGGGGACAGCGGTTGGAATGCACTCTATCGGGTAACGACAGCACTCAAAGGGGAACCGAAGACCGGATCATTAGCAGGGGGTTATATACTCGCCGTTAACTTCCCGGTTCCCGGTCTCCCTTTGCAGAAAACCGCTAACCGCTAACCGCTTCACCCTTGGGCTTGCGACTCCGTCGCGTCCGTTCGCCGCCACGCCTGGCTGGACTGATCAGAACGCCACCGTCGCCGGGTGGTGAGTGAAACCTTCGGCTTCGAATAAGGCGGCGGGCTTCATCTTGACCAAGCCCGCCAGGTAGCGGTCCGGGATAGTCTCGATTCGGGTGTTATAGAATGTCGCGATGTTATTATGATATCCACGTGCTAGGGCGATGCGGTCTTCGGTCTCAATGAGCTGCTTGCTCAAATCATTGAATAACGCCTGTGCGCGGATTTCAGGGTAACTTTCGATGACGGCGAGGATACCGGGCGCGAGCGCCTTCAGCGAACCACCGCCGGCCTGTGCCCGCATGGCGGTCACCAACGCCTGCACCGCGGTCTCATGTTCACGGAAGCCCTGCACACAGGCCACAAAACGCCTAATGAGGTCCGTGCGACGCTTTAACTGCACATCAATGAGCGAATACGCCTGCGCCACGCGATTGCGGAGGCCGACCATGCTATTGAAGGCCATCCGGGCCCAGCCCACAGCCCGCATCAGCAGATAGAGGCTCACCCCTATGAGGAGGCCCAGTGGGATGTAAGGACCCACCGCCGATAACCCTTCACCGAACATTTTCACGGGGTGATCATCATCAAAAACCATTCTGAAAAAACCTGCGTATACCTTGAGGACCGGCCCCAGCCCGGCGGACGCAACCAGGGCGGCGTTAACCGCCGCGAACGCCCCCGTAAAATCTAAACTCTTTGCCCTCCAGGCCATCCGGGCGCTGATGGAGCGTTCTCCGCGGTACGAAATAATGAAGATGTCTTCCCTTTCGTCATGGGCGATCTGGGCCGCCACCACGTCGGGACGCTCACTCGCACGTCCTCGGATAAAAACTTTCATCCCCACGGTCAAGGCGTACTCGGTGAACGTCCGGAGACCCTTGGAGCCTTCGACATCCGTCAGCGGGCCTTTGGCGTAATAAAGCGGACTCGTTTTATTCGCCAATTTCTTTAAAATCACGCAGGGTTCGATTTTGGCCCCCACTGGGTTCACCCAGATAAATCCCGTTTCATCCTTAAGGTAGAATTCTGACGCTTGGCCGCCGGAAGCGACAACATCCTCGCCAGAATATCGGCTATTCCCGCTTCCACGAACCCAATGCTCGACGACCTTCCAGCGGTAGTATACGCACGGCGTATCGGTTAGATGACTAGTAAAGGGATACTGGCTGACGCAAACGCCCGAGACCTCGACCTCGCCAATGAAGACCCCGAGGGCCTTGGATGTTGGCGTGTCGGCGAGCAGCCGCTCCTGCCGTTTTAAATTCAAGGCAACCGCCAGCGCCGCAAAAGACAGCGAGAGCACCAATAAGGCAGCCAGCAAGTTTTCAAAGGGGGGCACGCCTAAAGACCTATCGCCAGCCAAGCCCAAAGCGAGGACTCAATCGGGCAACGGAAGCACTAGTCCGCCGGAACCGCCGATATCTTCATTAATTATACAATAACGACATTAAAATGACCTCCCGAACGCTTGGTGGGTCTGAACATGCCGCACCCTCGGCCGCAAACGGACGCCACGCAGTGGCGCCCCACCCTCAAGACAGGGCTCAAAGGGGAACCGGAGACTGGCTGATTTGCCGGGGGTAGATACCCGCCGTTAACTTCCCGGTTCCCGGTCTCCCTTTGCAGGAAATCCCAACCGCCAACCGCTTCACCCTTGGGCTTGCGACTACGTCGCAAGCCTCAGTGGCCCGCGAGCCAGCGTTCGGCTTCGATCGCTGCACGGCAGCCCATGCCAGCCGCAGTGATGGCTTGGCGGTAGACGTGATCCGAGCAGTCGCCGGCGACAAAGACGCCCGGGACCTTGGTGCTGACCGTGTTGGCGGCCGCGACGAAGTAACCGCCTTCATCGACGTCGAGTGCCGGCGTAAAAGCCTTGGAATTAGGGATGTGGCCAATGGCGACGAAAACACATTTTACGCCCAGTGCGCGGACTGCACCGGACTTCTCGACGACTTCCAGCGTGTGGACCTTACCATCGGCACCACCGAGGACTTGCTTCGGCGTGACGTTAAGGACGAGCTCAATCTTCGCATGGGTCTTCACGCGCTGGACCATGATGTCAGAAGCGCGGAAGGTATCGCGACGGTGCGCGAGGTAGACCTTGGAAGCGAAACGGGTAAGGAAGAGGGCCTCTTCGCAGGCGGAATCGCCACCGCCGACCACGGCGACGGGGACGTCGCGGTAGAACGCGCCATCGCAGGTCGCACAAGTCGTGACGCCGTTACCGCCGTAGTATTCCTGTTCACCAGGGATACCTAAGAAACGCGGCGAGGCGCCCGTCGCGATAATCACCGCCTTGGCTTCGTAGGTGGCGTCACCGCCGACGAGCTTCTTCACTGGGCCAGAGAAATCGACCGAATCGATCCGATCCCAGGCGAACTTCGCGCCAAAGCGCTCCGCTTGGCCCTTCATATTCGTGATGAGCTCGTTGCCGTCCACACCATGGACGAAACCAGGGAAGTTCTCGACCTCGGAGGTCGTCGTTAACTGGCCACCTGGCTGGCCGCCCTCGAGCACCAAGGGGCTCAGGCCGGCACGGGCGGCGTAGATGGCGGCAGTAAGGCCGGCGCAGCCGGTACCGAGAATAATAACGTTTTCAGCCATGGGGATGGCTTCATCTTGAGGCCTCCAAGCCAACGGCAAGGCGGAAAAGCCTCCCGTGAACAAGTGAGCCCTCAGGGCCAGGCCTGCCTAACGGGGTCAGACCCCAATAATGGGGTCAGGCACCAACATTGGGGTCTGACCCCATTATTGGTGCCTGACCCCATCGCGGGCGGGTGGGGATTAATCGTCCGGTCGGCCGTTTCGGGGCTGGATTCTGCGGTTTTTGGGCTTTGACTCGGCCTTTCCATACCCAGTCTGCACCCTTTCGCGCCCGGACCCATGTTTCTCAGTATCCTCAAACTTTTCGCTGGCAGCCATAACCGGACTTTCCTCCGCAAGTGCGCCCCGCTGGTCAAAAAAATCAACGCCCACGAACTGGAGTACCAGCGCCTGTCCGACGAGGCCATCAAAGGCAAGACCGCCGAGTTCAAGGCCCGCCTCGCCAAGGGCGAGTCCCTCGACGCCCTCCTCCCCGAAGCCTTTGCCGTCGTCAAGAACGCTGCCCGCCGCCTCTGCGGCTCGACCTCCATCGTCTGCGACCATGAACAGGCCTGGCAGATGGTGCATTTCGACGTCCAGCTCATCGGCGGCATCGCCCTCCACCAGAAGAAGATCGCCGAAATGGCGACCGGTGAAGGCAAAACCCTCGTCGCTACCCTACCCCTTTACCTAAACGCGCTCACCGGCCAGAATTGTCAGCTCGTCACGGTCAATGACTACCTCGCCCGCCGCGACTCCGAATGGATGGGGCACCTCTTTAGCTGGCTCGGGCTCACCGTCGGTTGCATCCAAAACCAGATGGGCAACGAGGAACGCCAAAAAGCCTACGCCTGCGATATCACCTACGGGACTGCTTCCGAATTCGGCTTTGATTACCTACGCGACAACGGGATGGCCCTGAGCGCCGGCGAACAGGTGCAGCGTGAACACTACTTCTGCATCGTCGACGAAATCGACTCCATCCTCATCGACGAAGCCCGCACCCCGCTGATCATCTCCGGTCCGGTCACCGAAGAACGTGAACCGCCGTTCATGCGCCTCGTGCCGCAGGTCAAAGTGCTCGTTGACCTCCAGACCCGCTTGGCCACGCGCCTGATTATCGAAGCAGAAGCCGAACTCAAGGGCCTCCCAGACAACAAGGAGCCCTCGGCCGACACGCTCGACAAACTCTGGCTAACCGCCCACGGGATGCCCCGTAATAAGTCCTTCGCCCGTCTCATGGAGAACGGCCGCTGGCGTAAGCTCCTCGAGAAACATGAAGGCATCCTCGCCAGCGAAGTTGAAAAAGACCGCCGCTACCACCTCAAGGAACGCCTTTACTTCGCCATCAGCGAACGCAACCACGAGTCTGACCTCACCCAGCTCGGCCGCGACACCCTACGCCCGGGCGAGCCCGATGCGTTCGTCCTGCCCGACCTCCCCACGCACTTCGTGGAGCTCGATAGCGATACCAGCCTCACCCCTGAGAAGCGCTCCGAACTGCGCGGCACCGCCGAGGCCGCCTATATTAAGGTCTCCGAAGACATCCACGCCATCGGCCAACTCCTCAAGGCCTTCGCCCTGTACGAAAAGGACCGTCACTACGTCGTGCATGAAGGTAAGGTCATGATCGTCGACGAAAACACTGGGCGTATCATGTCGGGCCGTCGCTGGAGCGATGGCTTGCACCAGGCGGTCGAAGCCAAGGAAGGCGTCACCCTCGAGAAGGAAAATAAAACCTACGCGACCGTCACGATCCAGAACTACTTCCGGATGTACGAGAAGCTGTCCGGCATGACGGGTACGGCTGAGACTGAAGCCACCGAGTTCAACGAAATCTACAACTTAACGGTGGTCACCATCCCGACCAACCAGCCCTGCATCCGCACCGACGCCAACGATATCGTCTTCAAGACGCGCCGCGAGAAGTACCAATTCGTGATCAAGGAGCTCGCCGACGCCAACAAGCGCGGCCAGCCCGTCCTCGTCGGCACGGCCTCGGTCGAAGCTTCCGAGACGCTCAGCCGCATGCTGACCCTGGCCCGCCTCCCGCACAAGGTGTTGAACGCCAAGCACCACGAGCAGGAAGCCGACATTGTCGCCATGGCTGGTCAGAACGGCGCCGTCACCATCGCCACCAATATGGCTGGCCGCGGTACCGACATCCGCCTCGGCGAGGGCGTGCGCGAACTCGGTGGCCTCTACGTGCTCGGCACCGAGCGCCATGAATCCCGCCGCGTCGACCGCCAACTCCGCGGCCGTTGCTCGCGCCAAGGTGACCCGGGCCGCTCGCGCTTCCTCGTCGCCCTAGAGGACGACTTAATGCGGCTCTTCTCCAACGCAGGCATTATCTCCTCGTTACTGGAAAAATCCTTTAAGGAAGGCGAACCCCTCGAGCACCCCTTGCTCGACCGCTCCATCGGGACCGCCCAGAAACGCGTCGAAGGCCAGAACTACTCGATGCGTAAGCGCCTGCTGCAGTTCGACGATGTCCTCAACCATCAGCGCCAGATTGTCTACGGCCTTCGTAACCGCACCCTCCATGAGGCCGACACCCGCGCCAACCTGCTATCCGTAGTTGGAGAAGAAATCGAAGAGCGCCTCAAGACCGCCTACCCGGACCTCGATGCCAACCCCGACCGCGCCGGCGCCGACGCCTTCGTGGCCTGGTTCGTCTCGACATTCCCGATTCGCTTCGCGGTGGAGGAACTCCTCCCGCTCAACCACGACCTCGCCACCGCCTCCGTGATTAAGAAAGTCGCCGAGCTGCAGAAGAGTCGCGAGACGAACGAGTCGCCCGAGATGCTCAATTACCTCGAGCGTCACCTCCTCCTGCGCTCGATTGACCGTAACTGGCAGAACCACCTGACGGAGATGGAAGAACTCCGCCGAGCGGTCAACCTCCGCGGCTACGCGCAGAAAGACCCGCTGAACGAGTACAAGACGGAAGCCTACCGGGCCTTCGTCGAACTCATGCGCCAGCTGCGTACTGACGTCTGCTCTAGCCTCTTCCGGACCGCTTCCTCCATGGAAGCGCTGGAAGCTATTCTCCGGACGGCCCAAGGCCAAGTCGTTGCCACCGGCCCCGCTGAACCCGGCACGCCGGAAGATCAGCCGGAAGCGGAAGCGACCCCGGAAGCCATGCAGCCGAAGCAAGAACCTTTCCGCCGCAATGAAGCTAAGATTGGCCGCAACGCCGTCGTCCGTATCCGCAAGGGCCCCGAAACGCTCGACCTGAAGTGGAAGAAGGCCGAGACGATGGTGCGCGATGAAGGCTGGGTCGTGATCGAAACGCTGTCCGAATGACCGACCGACCTCCGGCCCCCCGCTTCTCCGACGCCTGGCTGTGCTGGGGCGGACTGGGCCTGACGGCGCTGCTCCTGCTTTTTAGCTTTCCTCCGCTTGGGCATCCCTTCGTCGCGTTCTTCGCACTCATCCCGGCAGCACTCGCCGCCGCGGCCGCGCCCGACTGGCGTCTATGGCGACGCGCGGCCTACGGCACCAGTTGGCTACTCTGGGTCGTACTCTTAGCGTGGCTTCGCCATATTTACCCACCGCTCGGTTGGCTCGGGCTCGTGCTGTTGACGGCCTACTGCGCGCTATACCCGTTCCTCTGGCTACTAGCCCTCCGCTGGATTTTTCCGGCCTGCCGTGACGCCGGTGCACCGGCCCGCCTGCTGGCGACACTCGGCCTTGCCGGCGCCTGGGGCCTACTCGAATGGTTACGCACCATCGCACTCACCGGCTTCGGTTGGCTGCCCTTCTCCGCCAGCCAACAAGGCAATGGCGTACTGCTCACGCTCTGCGCGTGGGTTGGACCCACGGGACTCTCCATCGGCCTCGTTCTCATTAACCTTGGGCTGGCCAGTTGGATTGTCCGTCTCCGCGCCCTGCGCGCCTCGGCCGACTCACTCGAGCCCCTGACGCCCACGAGTTGGTTCCGCCGTTTAACGCCCGAGCTTTACTTAGGTTTAGCGGTCATCGCGGCTGGCTTTTACTGCACGCTTCAGCAACTCGCCCGCGAAGCCCCCCGACAGGAAGTGCGAATCGCGGCACTGCGGACGGACTTTGATCCCACCGAAAAATGGGACAGCACTAAACTTGATAAACATGCGAAGGCCCTAAACAGCCTGACCGTGGCGGCGGGGCAGGAAAAACCGGATGTCGTGCTCTGGCCCGAAGCCGCCCTTCCCCTCTCCACCGACAACGCTGGCTATGTCACGTTCCTCCGCGGCAACGTCGCCGGGGCGGGTTGCCCGCTCCTGATTGGCGCTATCGAACCGCGCAAAAATGGCTATGCCAACAGCGCTGTCGTCGTGACCGCGGAAGGCCTCGCCAAGCCGACCTACGCCAAGCGTCACCTCGTGCCCTTTGGCGAATATGTCCCGCTCGCCGACTGGTTACCGTTGCGCAAGGTCGTACCTATCGCGCAAGACTGCGTTCCCGGCGATGGCGCGACGCTCCTACCCCTGACGACCCGCAGCGGCTTCACTTTCTTGGCCGGGCCCTTGGTGTGCTACGAAGACGTCTTCCCCGAACTGGCCCGCGAGCACGCTCTGGCGGGCGCCGACCTCCTCGTCGTCGTAACCAACGATGGCTGGTATGGCCACGAAGCGGGGGATGCCCAGCACACCGCGCATTCGGTGCTGATGGCGGTCGCCACGGGACTTCCCGTCGCCCGCTCCGGGAACGCCGGGTGGAGCGGGGTCATCACCCACCGCGGCATCCTCCAGCCCACCAGCATACCGGGAGCCCCCTTAAGTGCCGTCGCCCATCTCCGCCGCGACCGGGGCGAACCCACTTTTTGGGTCCGGCATGGCGATTGGGCCGTCGGCCTGGGCGGGCTGTGCTTTGGCCTGACCTACCTCTGGCGGCGCCGGCGGATCGCCCACGCGGCCTAGGCGAGGAAATCTGCAAGTCCGTGTCGACCTGCCTTAAAAAGGCTTCACACTGAACCCACCCCGATGGCGGACAAATCCGCCCCGTGGCCACGCTTACTCCTCACTATGCGACTCCTGCTTACCTACCTCGGCCTTTGCCTGACCGCCACCCTTTCCGCCCAAGAGGTCAAGAAACCGAAAGACGAATTTCCCGCCTCGGGCATCGCGACCTTTAAGTTACGCATTAAGTCGATCCCTATGGTGGCCGTGAAGGTCAATGGCGTCACGCTTAACCTCGGCGTCGACACGGGTTGCCAAGGTAACGGTGTGCTGACCGAAGCCGGCGCACGCAAGGCTGGCATCGAAGTGGCGTTCACCTTGCCCACCATGGGTAATGATGGCCGCGGTGAGACCAGCTACGGCTACATAGAATCACTCGAAGGGGGCGGCGCGGTCTGGAAGGACTTCCACATGGCCATCATGCCACTCACTGGCATGGACCTAGATGGCTTGGTGGGCGCGGACATCCTCTTTGGGAAACCCTTCTACATGGACCTCGCCAATGCGGTGATGACGCTCGGCAAGACGCCCGACACTTCCGCGGCGCATGAGGTCGCCATCTTTAGCCGCGGCGGACACTGTGGCGTCAACATTGAGGTCGACGGCCACAAGGTGCCCATGATTGTCGATTCGGGAGCCTCCAAGTCCTACATGAGCTCACTCAAGTTCCGCGGCAAAACGATTTTCAAAGGCTATGTCCCTGTGGCTTCGGTCCGCGGCGTCAACCTCACCCGGGTCGAAGTCTGCCAAATCAAATCCCTCCGCATTGGTGGGGCGCCCCTGACTGGGGTGGAATTCCTCCGCGACCAGGAGCATAACCTTTTGGGTGATGATTTCCTGCGAGCCCACCCCATCGCAGTGGACATGGCCGCCCGGCGCTTCTGGCTGTTTGAGTCACAAGGCAGCACCAAAGGAAGTAAATCGATGCTCCCCAATAATGAGGGCACGCCGACGGAGCCTGCGAAGGCCACCCCAGCACCCGTCAAGTAAGCGGGAAGTTTAGCGACGTCGACCGCTGCTCGCACCGCCGGCGGGGCCGCTGCCCTCTTCGCCTTCGGCTTCCTCAGGGGCTTCTTCGTCGTCCCACTTGAGCTCCTTATCGAGCTTCTCGTCGTCTTCGACTTCGGGCAGGTCAGAGATTTCTTCCGCGGCGGACGTGGGGCGTGCCGGCTTATCATCATCGTCATCTTCGCCAGGGACCTCATGGCCCAAGGGAACGAACTCTAGGATGTCGGTGATTTCTTCGAATGCGTGGATATCGCGGCCTTCGATGAGGGCCTGATTACGCAACTCGCTAAGCTGTTCATCCACGTCTTCAACGGTGAGCTTCTGCTCCAGTTTGATCGTGTCGTTAATGAGCTTCACGCGGAGGCGCATGATGTGCTCGAGGAAGTCGGCATAGGAACCCTTGTCGCCGTCCTTGATATTCGGGAGGGCAAAGAGTTGCTCTTCGGAGTCCAGGATGTGCTCCGCCACGCGGGCAAGGCGAACGGTTTCATCCTTCTCGACGGAATGGACCTGGAAAGGAATGAAGGCCGCTTCCAAAATCTCGTTCGAGAGACCGTACTCACGGAGCGGGTCCATCATGTCCAGGACCCACGGGAGCTGGAACGGGTCGAGGATACCGAGGCCATCGGGCTCGTAGTGCTTAGGGTCGGAATTTTCCTTCACCCACCAGGTTCCCTTATCCTTGCTTAAGCGGACGGTACACCAAAGCAGTTTGGAAGTCGTGGCAGCCATGGGGGGTTGATGTGCCCAAGTCTGGCGGGGAGTCAAGAGGGGTCGAAACAGTCCTTTCACCCAAAGGGCCCCTGGATCGCCTTCTCCGCTTTCCTTCCGCGTTTTCCTCCCTTAACTGCGGGGTATGTCTTTCCTGTACGATAAAGTGGCCGCCCAGGCGCTCTACGCCATGGACCCGGAAACGGCTCACCAGGTCGGCCTGCGGGGTATGGGCCTGATTGGTGCTATCCCTCCCCTCCGCTGGTGCCTGGAAAGGGGGCTGACCCCGAAAGGCGGCAAGCCCATCGAAGCCTTTGGCTTGAAGTTTCCCAACCACATCGGCTTGGCCGCAGGCTTTGATAAGGACGGCCTAGGCTGGCGCGGCGCGGCCGCCCTCGGCTTCGGCCATGTTGAGGTCGGGACGGTCACCCAACACGCCCAAGCTGGCAATGAACGCCCGCGCGTCTTCCGTTACCCTGCCCTTAAGGCCGTCGTTAATGCCTACGGCTTCCCGAACGCCGGCTCCGAAGCCCTCCGTCAACGTCTCCTCGGCCAACCAAGCCGCGGGCAACGTGTCCATCCGCTCGGCATCAACATTGGCAAATCGAAGATCACGCCACTCGAAGAAGCCCTGGGCGACTACCTGCACTCCTTTAAACTTCTCGCCCCGTTGGCCGACTACCTCGTCGTCAACATCAGTAGCCCCAACACACCCGGCCTGCGGGCGCTCCAAGACCGCGCGCCTCTCGTGAGCCTGCTCTCGGCACTGGCCCGTGAAAACCGTACCACGCTTGGTGGCCCGGTGCCCCTGCTGCTCAAGGTTGCGCCCGACCTCAACCCACACCAGCTCGAAGACATCGTCTCCGTGGTGAGTGAAGTCGGCTTCGCGGGCATCATCGCAACGAATACGACGATCACCCGCCCGCCCGGCACCGAAGAATGCTCCACGAAGGGCGGCCTCAGCGGCGCACCATTACTGGAACGTTCCTTAGAGGTCGTGCGCTTCCTCACGAAGACCAGCCGAGGACGGATCCCCGTCATCGGTTGCGGGGGCATCACCTGCGCCGCCGACGCCGGACGATTCATGGATGAAGGGGCCTGCCTGGTGCAGGTGTATTCAGGCTTGATTTTCCGCGGCCCAGAACTGGCCCGTGAAATCGCCGAAGGCCTCGCTTGGCGCCAGCGCGACTGGGTCTAAAAGACCATGCGCTCCGCCCTCCTCGCCCTCGCCCTGTTCAGCGCCAGCCTCGCCGTAGCGGCGTCCCGCCCCCCGGCCAAGAAAGGGGACGCAATGGCGGCCGACTCCTGGCGGGCCACGGCCACGACGTTCGAGGGCAAAGCTGTTAAGACGGGCGTACTCGACTTAAGTGAACCTGGCCTCGTCAGCGGGGATGCCCCCGTCGCCGCGGTCAAAATCCTCTCCGGTAACGATAAGGACGATACCGGCGGGGAAATCATCGTGCTCATGCCGCCGGACCGCTTTCAGGATTTCGTGGCTAACTTCTCGCAGCGCCAACTGGGCTCCAACCGCGGCGGCTTCGGCGCACTCTCGAAGGCCAAGACCGTCAGCGGGACGTTCGTGACCATTAAAGGCGAAGGCGCCCTGCTCTTCGGGCTAGACGCCAAGGAAGCCAAGGCACTCGGCAAGCCGTCCGAAATCCTCGCGGCCCAACTGCAACTCGCCAAAGACGGTGTCCAAGCGACCAAGCCCGGCTGGACCTCCAAGGAATTCAACGTCGCTAAGATCGGTACCGCTGGTGCGCCCGAAACGGCCCGCGAATGGGAACGGCTCCAAGGCCTGCTGGCGGCCCAAACGCTGGCGGCCAAACAGCCACGCTGGAAAAGCAAAGAACTCCTCGACGCCCTCAAGGCCGGCACGCCGCGCCTGACGGTCGATGATCCCGCCGCAAAGGTCGAGTGGACCTTACTCTCGAAATAAGCGGGGCGCTTACTTAACGGACTGGGGCTTCGCGCGGACCGGGAGGTGCACTTCCGATTGCTTCAAGAAGAACGGCACGAAGGGGCTATTCCAATACACGCCGTAGGCCTCACCCGTCACTTCGAGCTCCGGCCGTTGCTTGACCCAAGCCCGCAGCTTCTCCTCGGCTTCGCGGAAGTTTTCCTCACTGTAGGAACCGCGGATGCCAATCGCGGCGACAGCGCGGACCGGCACATCTTGGAGCTTCACTTCATTGCCAGGGAGCAGGTCCACGCGCTTGGCGGAACCGACATCCATATAGAAAACCATGACGCCTGGCTGCAGGCGGGCTTCCACTGGGGCAGTCATCGGAATACTATTCTTACTGATGTAGCGAAAGAGCTTCCCGAAGAGGTTATTGTTCGCAGAGAAATACGCCTGCGGGGATTCGGCCAGCATCAGACGGGCGGCCGGCAAGGACTTGACCTCGAGGTCACCCGGCGCGGTCCGGGGGTAGGCGTCTTCGGCGCCCTGCGCAGAAGAAGAAAAGAGGGATGCCATAAAGAGAAGGAAGAGGGGCCACTTCATAACCGAGACTATGGAAACTCCTCCGAAATAGGCAAGCCGTGGACTTAGTTCGTGCACCCTTGCCAGCCGACACAAAAGCGGCTTTGTTAAGGCCATGCCCGAAACACCGGAAAATAGACCCTTTGGCTCACGCCTCGGCCACAACTTCCTGACGGGGATGTTCCTTGTCCTGCCGCTCGGCCTGACGCTTTACGTCATCTCCTTCCTAGTCGGCCTCATTGCCTCCCCAGTGGAGTCAGTCTTCCAAGCAGTCTTCCCGCTCTTCTTTCCGAACAAAGAAGTCATGCCGGATTTCAAGACAGGCATCAATCACGCTTTACTCGTCCTAGCATCAGCCCTCGTGATGACCGTCTTCCTGACCGGCCTTGGCTTCCTCTCCAAACGACTCTTCGGTAAAGTTCTGCAACGCTGGTTCGCTGGCCTGCTCGAGCGGATGCCTGGCTTGGGCGCCCTTTACAATTCTATCCGCCAGATGGTCGACGCCCTCAGCGGACGCAACAAGGACACCTTCCGTCGCGTGGTCATGATCGAGTTCCCCCGACCCGGGATGTGGACCATCGCCTTCGTGACCCACGAGCAACCGACAGTCTTCAGCCAAGCCATCGGCAAGCCAGTCGTCAACGTCTTCGTCCCCGCGGCGCCGGCGCCGACGACGGGGGTTATCCTCCACCTCTCGCCGGAAGAAGTGCGTGAAACTAAACTGACTGTCGGTGAGGCCCTCGGCCTACTCATGAGCTTCGGCTCCGTCATCCCCAAGCCAGACGACAAGTCCTAGGCCGTAATGTCTTCGGCCTCTCTCCGCTGCTTGGTCCTCGGGCGCGACCCTTCCGGGGAGTCACACCTGTTGCTCACGCTGCTCGAGCCCGAACAAGGCCTAGAACGCTGCCTCATTCGCCACTCTCACGCCAAGGGGGCGACATCACCTGACTTATTCGACGAGTGTGAAGTGACGCTAGAACGGGCCAAAGACGGGGGCACGCGGTTCGCTCGCGACTACCGACTACTCACCCGCCGCACGGGCATCGCCCGTAGCCATCGGACGTTGGAGCGGGCCTGCCGTTTCGCGTCGATGATCCGCCGCAATCCGCCCCCACCGGAGTCAGCCCAAGTCTGCTACCGCATCGCCCACGAAACTTTCGCCGCGATGGCCGAACGCCCGCGGGCTGACTGTGCCTATTTCAAAGGCCTGTGGCTGATGATCAAGGACGGCGGTTGGCCAGTGTCCGAACAGTGGCTCGCCCACCTCGGCGGCCGTCGGGAAGCCGCGGCCGCCATTCTAACGCAACCACTCGACGCCCAGACGACCGATGAAGAAACGGTCGCCAAGCTGGCCACAGACTTAGAGCACTGGGCGGCGGGTGAAATTCATTTCGTCCTGCCCTGATGCGCATTGATGTCAAAGCCTGGCGCATCGAAGTGAGTGCGCAGGAGTTCGCAACCTTCCGACCAGGCCCTGGCGCCGGCGCTGGCGGTTCGCCGTGGCGCGCTGAGGCGGGCCGGCAATGGCATGAGACGATGCGCAAGCAGGCTGAAGCGGAAGGGGCGGACTGGACGTTCGAACAGCCCATCACCTGCGAGATTGTCGTGCTCGGCTGGACAGTCGTCATCACCGGGCGGACGGACCAGTGGCGCGAAGAGGGGGCCAAAATTCATATCCGTGAAATCAAGACGGTCTCGGTCTCGCTCCCTCGCCGCCCGGAATTCCTCCACGGGCGCTACCCACACCATTTCCTACAACTCGGCGTCTACTGCCATGCGGCCCGCCTCCGCCCTGGCGCCGGTGAGATCATCGGTGAACTGGTCTTCGTCGATCCAACCGATGGCTCCAAGCAGACGATGGCTTTGCCGGACACGGCCGAGGCCGACCTCCTGCAACAGGCCGAAACGCTTGCGGCCCATGCGGAGAACCGCCGAGCCAGCCACGCCCGCCTCCTTAACCTGCCCGACCGGATTCCCTTCAAGGAGCCGCGCCCGGAATGGCTCCAGGCTTGCGCGGACCTCGACCAAGCAACGATGGAGTCGCCCATTCGTCTCATGGTCGCTCCCACGGGTTTCGGGAAAACCTCCGCCGCTTTACGCCACGGGCTTTCCCTCCTCCGCAGCGGACGGGCGGGCCGCCTACTCTACCTCACAGGCAAAGGGACTGGGCAAATCCAGGTCCTCGCGGAACTCCGTCGCTTAGCCAAGCCCAGCGAACTCCGCGCGCTGGTGCTCCGACCACGTTCTGAACACGAGATCGATGGGCTCTCCGACGACCCCGAAGAGATCCGCCGCAACTGGGCCCGCGCGGCCATCGACCCGCAGGCGCTCCTCGCTGACGGGGCCGAGTTGCGACGCATCCGTGAACTCGGCCGCATCGCCGGCGTCCCGCCTTGGGACATCACCAAAGCGATGCTGGGGCACGCGGAGGTCGTGATCTGCGACTACAACTACGTCTTCTCCCCACGTAACCGCTCCGCCCTCGAAACCGTGCCCGGCTGGAACGATAGCGACACGGTCCTCATCGTGGATGAGGCCCACAACCTGCCCGAACGCGCCGCCGAATGCCTGTCCATTCGGGACGAGGCGCAGACGGCGGCCGAATTCGCCTTCACGCTTTCGGCCTGCAAGGCCCCCGCCCCATGGTGTACGACCATGCAAGCTTGGGCCGACTTCCTGCAACGCCTGCCCAAAGCGGACGCCCTTTCGCCCGATGACCGCGTTGAGGCTATGGCCCTCGCTGAAAAGATGTCCTTACTGGGCACGGCCTTTCCCATTGATACAGATACGCTACCCGAGGAAGCCCGCTCGGGCGTCTGGAATGCCGCCCTGTGGTCACAACGGCTCGAAGCAGCCGACCTCGGTTGGCTGCTCTGGTCCCCTAAGCCCGGCCTGCTTAACTTGGATTGTCTCTCCGCCGCTAAGGCCACGGGGGAACGGCTCGGCGCTTTCGCGCATGCCTTACTGATGACGGCCACACCGGGCCCGCGGGGCGCTTTGGCGACGGAATGCGGCCTCGACCCCGACACACTCACGCGCGTGGATGCACTCGCCCCTTGGCGACAGGAAGCCTACACGGTAGCCATCGACGGCCGCGTCGACACGCGCCTAAAAACTCGCGACTCGCATGCCAACCGTACGGCGAACTCACTCCTCAAGCTCTCGGAAGAAGGTGCCGTGGCGGCGTTCTTCCCGTCCTACCGTTACGCCGAAAGCATCGTGACGGAAATCCAACGCCTGAAGCCACACGCTCCCGTCGCCCTGCAACCCCGCGGCCTCGGACCCGAAGGGACCGCGCGCTTCGTCGAGGAAGCACTGGATCGAAACACCATTCTCTGCCTCATCCTCGGTGGCTCGCTCGGTGAAGGCGTCGACATGCTCGGCGGACGCATCCGCTCGGCCGTCGTCGTCGGTCCCGCCCTCCCCGAGGTCAATGCCCTGCAGGAGGCCCGCCGCAAGATGCACGTGCAGGATGGCGCCGAAGATGCGTTCGCACTGGCCTACGTCCGCCCTGGCATGCGTAAGGTCAACCAGGCGTTGGGCCGACTGGTCCGCGCACCCGGCCACACGGCGCGCGTGCTCCTGCACTGCCGTCGGTTTGCGGACGAGACTTACAAGTCACTCCTCTCAACGGAATATGGCGACCCCGAGGTCCTGACGGACGACGAGGACTTCCAGCGGTGGACGGCCCGAAGCTGAAGGTGCTTAGACCTTCGCGATGACGCGGGCGGCCGGGTAGCGAATCTTCTTCATGGCCGCGTACTTGTCTTGGGACGAACGGTAACCGGCGACGCAGGCAACCACGGTTTGGTAGCCAGTGCCAGCTAGGCCGAGAATTTCGTCATACTTGGCGGCATCCAGGCCTTCGATGGCACACGTATCCACGCCGAGGACAGCAGCCGAGGTCATGAACTGACCCAGGGCGAGGTAACACTGGCGGGCAGCCCACTCGCGCTGGCCAGCGGTATCCTTCCCCTTCACCACACCGCCAATCATCATCTGGCGATAGGGTTCGAGCACCGTGGCGTCAGCCTGACGCTCCGAGACCATCTGATTAAAGAAAGCGTTAACGTCGTCTTCGGTGATTTCGGTACGACGGGCGATGACCACGAGGTGCGAGGCGTCGGTGATCTGCGACTGATTCCAAGAAACGGGGCGGAGCTTCGCGCGGACGGCGGGGTCGGCGATGACGAAGAACTTCCAAGGCTGCAGGCCGTAGGAGGAAGGCGCGAGGCGGAGGGATTCCTGCAAAGCTTCCCAGAGCGGAGCCGGCAGAGCCTTCGTATCAAAGGCCTTGGTGGCGTAACGCCAGTTGAGGGCATTCAAGAGTTGGTCGGGCTGAGTCGCAGGAGTCATGGTCTCCCGACTCAACCCACTCCGCCCCCGGTGTCAAATCAGGCTGGTGAAAGCACCCCGTTCGACAGCACCCATTGGCGGTCCGTCCGCGCTGCGAACTCCCGGCTATGCGTCACCAACACCAAGGCTGTGCCACTTTCGGCCACAACCTGTAACAATAGCCGCATCACTTCAGCGCCCGTGGCTTCATCGAGATTACCGGTCGGCTCATCGGCCAGCAAGACACTGGGGCGATTGATGAGCGCACGGGCGATGGCCACGCGCTGACATTCGCCACCGGATAGTTGGGAGGGTAAATGGCGGACACGACCACCCAGGCCGACCGACTCGAGTAAGGCATACGCGTCGGCACCCGTAGCTGGGCGACCGGCAACCTGCGCGGCTAAGCGCACGTTCTCCAGTGCATTCAGTTCCGGCATCAACTGATAATTCTGGAATACGAAGCCCACCCCTTTACCTAAATTCAAGTGAGCCGGGACGAGGCCACGACCAGGCAGCAGGAAGTTCGCTTCGCCGGCGTCAGCGACGTCAAGCCCGCCCAGGAGCTGCAAAAGCGTCGTCTTACCCGAACCCGAGGAGCCGCGAATCGAAACGGATTCCCCCGCGTGCACGACAAGGTCGACCGAGCGGAGCACCTCGAGCGGGCCAGCGGGAGAAGCGAAGGACTTCTGCAAGCCCTGCGCGGAAAGGACGATGATTGGATCAGGCATCGCGCATGGCCTCCGAAGGTTTGCGGCCGGCGGCCCAGAAGGCGGGCACCAGACCAGCGATGGTGGTTACCAACAAGGTAAAGAATGCCGCCACGAAGAAGTCCGATGCGTCGTAGTGCAGGGGGACTTTCGAGAACTGGTAGACGTTGGCGACCATATCGCCATTACCGAAGAGGTAATTAATCGTGCCCAAGATTTGTTCGCGGAAGAACAGAATCAACCATGTCAGCAAGAAGCCTAAGGACGTACCCAAGGCACCGATGAGCAGGCCCTGCAGGCCGAACAAAGCAACCAGATCGAGCCGGCGGGCGCCCAGGGCCACGAGCACCCCGACTTCGCGGGAGCGACGGATGACCGCGGAGAAGAGCGTACTACCAATCGAGAACGAAGCCACCAAGGTGATGATGAACATCAGGAAGAAGAGCATCGTCTTCTCGAAGCGGATGGCCTCGAGGAAGTTCTTCTTAATTTCCTGCCAGGGGACGAACTGCAGCGTCGGGCGGCCGACGTTGAGACGCGCCGCGACTTCATAGGCCTGCGCGGGCTCTTTGAGCCGGAGCGTTAGGCCGTGCACGCGGTCGCCCATCGACCAGAGCTGATTGAAGCGGCGCAAGGGAATGAAGGCCGCGCGGTCATCGACTTCGGTGAAGCCCGTGCGCACCAAGGCGCAGACCTCGAAGACGGCGGGGAGCGGGGCCTTCCCCTTCTCGGCCCGTTCGGCCATCGCGGGAGACCAGACTTCAATCTTGTCGCCCACCTGCACGCGGAGGGCGCGGGCCAAGCCAAAACCCAAGATTACGCGGCCATCGTCTAATTCATCGAAACCACCAGCGAAGACATACTTGCGGGCAGGATGGCCCTGATCGGTCGGGTCAATGCCGCGGACAAAAGCGACGCCTGAGAAATCGCCTTGGCGGGCGAGGGCCGGGCCCTCCGAGTAAGGCGTGGCTGAGGCGACGGCGGCGTCGGCGCGCAAGGCCTTAAGCAAGTCCTGCGGGTGTTCGATGGGCGTACGGGCGACGACCACGCAATCGCCAAAAGATTCACGAATACGCAGGCGATGCTCCTCGCCGAAACCATTCATCACCGTCTGCACGACGAGCAAGGCGGCTACACCGAGGCCAACCCCGAGAATCGAGACCGTGGCGAACGCTGGAAAACGCTTACCCGGAGGGAAGAGCTGACGGAGGGCGAGATGGAGGAACCAAGGCAAGGGAAAGGACTCAGGCTTGCGCTTCGGGCGCGAGCGTCGGGAACAGGATGACGTCGCGGATGTTGGCCGCACCCGTCAGCAGGATCACCAGGCGGTCGATGCCGATGCCGAGGCCACCCGCGGGGGGCATGCCGTGCTCGAGCGCGAGGAGGAAGTCCTCGTCAATCTTCTGGGTCTCGGCACCGGCTTGGAGTTCCAGCATCTTACGCTGCACGCCAGGGTCATTTTGCTCGGAGTAGGCCGGAGCGATCTCCTGGCCGTTGATGCAGAGCTCGAAGACATCGATGGTCGAGTCGTCGCCGAGGGTGACCTTAGCGAGCGGGCAGAGTTCCTTGGGGATGTGTGTGACGAAGGTCGGCTGGATGAGGCCAGGCTCGATGAGCTTACCGAATACTTCGTTGGTGACCTCGAAATCTTCCCAGTCGGTGCGCGGTTCGTGCAGGCCGAGGGCCTTGCACGCGGCGATCTTCTCTTCCTTCGTGCGCGCGAACCACTGCGGGTCTCCGGTGCGTTCAACAATCAGGTCCTTATACTTCGCTTCGCGCCATTCGCCGCCGAGCTCAATCGCCACGCCATCCGGACGGACGACGCTGGTCGTGCCGAGGACTTCGGCGCAGACCTTCTGGATCATCGAGCGGACGAGTTCCATCATGCCGCGGTAGTCGGTGTAGGCCTGGTAGGCCTCGAGCATCGTGAATTCAGGACTGTGCTTGACCGAGACGCCTTCGTTGCGGAAGACGCGACCGATCTCGAAGACGCGGTCCATACCGCCGACGAGGCAGCGCTTCAGGTGGAGTTCGAGGGCGATGCGGAGATAGAAATCGCAATCGAGCGCATTGGAGTGCGTCTCGAACGGGCGGGCCGCGGCGCCGCCAGCGATGGCATGCAGGGCCGGCGTCTCGACTTCGGTGAAATCACGGCTCCAGAGGAAACGGCGGATGGTCTCGACGACGCGGCTGCGGATGAAGAGACGGCGGCGGGACTCCTCGTTGACGACGAGGTCGAGGTAGCGTTGGCGGTAGATCTTCTCGGCGTCGGTCAGGCCGGCCCACTTCTCGGGCAGCGGGCGGAGGGACTTCGAGACCATCTTGTATTCGGCCACGCGCACCGTGACCTCGCCGGTCTTCGTGCGGAAGAGTTTGCCGCGGACGCCGACGAAGTCGCCGGAATCGAGCATCTTCTTGAAATGGGTGTCATACGCCTCGCCCAGGGCATCGCGGGTGAAGTAGGTCTGGATCACGCCGCTCCGGTCGAGGATCTTGACGAAGCTGGCCTTACCCATGACGCGCAGGGCGACGATACGACCAGCGATGGAGACCTCGGGGCCTTCCTCGACGCCTTCGGGCAGGAGGGATGGGCACTCGGAGGCAATGTGGGACTGCGACCACTCGGCCCGGTACGGGTCTTCGCCCGCCGCCCGGAGTTGGGCTAGTTTCTCCTGACGCACCGCATGGAGGTCGTGGGAGATCGCGTTGAGGTCGGTCTTTTCGCTCATAATGACTCCCGTTAGGGGTGCCTTCAGGCGGGCGGGCTGGCAAGGGCGAAAGGTTCAGGGGCCACCGGGCTTTCCGTATTGCGGAGAAGCCATTCCGGGGAATAACCGAGGACTCATGAAGGCGTATCTCGACTTACTCCGCCACGTGAAGGAAACCGGGGAAGTCCGTCGCGACCGCACGGGCGTTGGCACGCGCGGGATCTTTGGCGCCCAGCTGCGCTTCGACCTCGCCCAAGGCTTCCCGCTCGTCACGACGAAGAAGGTCCACACCCGCTCCATCATCCAAGAGCTCCTCTGGTTCCTCGCTGGCCGCACTGATAACGGCTGGTTAACCGAACGCGGCGTGAGCATCTGGAACGAGTGGGCGACGGCGGAACAGTGTGGACGCTTTGGCCGGCAAGAAGGCGACCTCGGCCCCGTCTACGGCCACCAATGGCGCCGCTTCGGTGCGACAGAAAACCCCGATGGCACCTACGCTGATAATGGCGTCGACCAGATCAAGCGACTCATCGAACAACTTCAGAACAACCCCGCCAGCCGCCGACATCTCGTCACGGGCTGGAATCCGCAGGAGGCCGACCATGTCGCTTTACCGCCGTGCCACACGCTCTTTCAATTCCATGTGTCGGAGGACGGCCGCCTGAGCTGCCAGCTCTACCAGCGTAGTGCCGACCTCTTCCTCGGCGTGCCCTTCAATATCGCCAGTTACGCCTTGCTCACGCATATGCTGGCGCAGGTTACGGGCCTGAAACCAGGGCATTTCGTGCATACCTTCGGCGACGCCCATATCTATTCTAACCATATGGAACAGGTCGATCTGCAGCTCTCGCGCGAGCCGCGTCCCCTGCCCCGCTTAGTACTGAACCCCAACGTGAAGGACCTCTTCGCGTTCACGTTCGAAGATATTTCTATCGAAGGCTACGACCCGCATCCGGGCATCAAGGCCCCCGTCGCCATCTAAGCCTGTGCAGCTCGGACGTCCGCTCATCGCCATCGCCGCCGTGGCCCGCAACCGCGGTATTGGCCTGAATAACAAGCTACCTTGGCGCATCCCGGAGGACTTCGCGTTCTTCAAGGGCACGACCATGGGCCAAGCCTTGTTGATGGGCCGCAAGACCTACGAGTCGATCGGTCGCCCGCTGCCAGGACGCACCACAATTGTTCTCAGCCGAAGCGGCTTCACAGCGGCCCCCGGCGTCCTCGTCGCCCGCGATTGGCCAGAAGCGGCCCGCCTCGTGCCGGAACTCACCCTCTACTTGGCCGGCGGCGCCGCCCTCTATGCCGAGGCCCTCCCCTGGTGCACCGAGCTACTCTTAACCCACGTCGACCTCGAACCCGAGGCTGATGCCTTCTTCCCAGACTGGTCTAAGGACTTCGACGCAGGGGAAGTCATTCAGACGCACCCCACGTGCGTCATGAAGCGCCACCGACCCCTACATGGGGCTTAATTGACAGATTTCAGTCCTTAAACGGCGTTTAGAGCCTATTTTCTGCGTCAGCAGACCCCCCTGCCGTCAAAAAACGGCACAAAATGGCTTTTAATTCGTTTTCTCCTTTCCAAGGTGCCCCCCCGTCCTAGGTTCAAAACATGCTGGACGGCCTGTTTATTTTCTTCGCTGCGCTGACTCTCGGTGCGGCCTCCCTCTTGGTCCTGAGCCGCAATGCGGTGACCTCAGCGATGGGGATGATCCTCGCCCTCGTTGGGGTGGCGGCGGACTTCTTTCTACTAGACGCCTACTTCCTTGGCGTCCTCCAGGTGCTCGTCTATGCGGGCGCCGTGATGGTGCTCTTCCTCTTCGTGATTATGTTGCTCACGGACACCGCGGAGTCTGCCGAAGGCTATCCCTGGAAATCGGCCGCCCTCGGCTTAGCGGTTTTCTTCTTCCTCGCAGCGGGCGCCGTCTGGCTCTTCGTGTGGTCGGGCGCTGTCCCTAGCACCGCCGCTGGTGCGACTCCGCCCGAACTCAGCGTGAACCCGAGCGAATTCGTGACCGCCGCCAAGGGCTTCGGTCGGCTCCTTTACACTAAGTACCTGCTGCCCCTCGAAATCGCCGGCTTCCTCCTCCTCGTCGCCCTTGTCGGCGTCGTGTCCTTGAGCAAAGACCCCGTCGACGAGAACGCCTAAGCCCGCCGCCATGGAAAACACTACCCTTGCCCATCACCTGCTCCTCGCTGGCCTGCTCTTCGCACTCGGCCTGACGGGCGTGCTCGTCCGCCGCAACCTGCTCGTCGTCTACATGTGCCTCGAGCTCATGCTGACCGCGGCCACGCTCGCACTCGTCGCGTTCTCGCGCTTCAACCGCACGATGGATGGGGCGATTTTCGTCTTCTTCATCATCACCGTCGCGGCGGCCGAAGTCGCCGTCGGCCTCGCCCTGATCGTCGCCCTCTACCGCCGTCGCGGCAGCGTGAAGTCCGACGAGCTCGTCACCCTCCGCGACTAAGCTTTTTCGATGTCTCCTGACTTTTCGTCCCTGGTCCACTGGATCCTGTTCCTGCCGCTCGGCGCCGCCGCGTTGTCCGCGTTATTCCTCCGCCGCTCGGGTGTCATCGCTGCCTGGTTCTCCACCGCCACGGCCTTCACCATCGCCGGCCTTTCGCTACAGTTGCTCCTGCAGTCCTCGGGCAACGTCACCTGGCACGTCGAACTCGCAAAGCTCGGTGAAATCAGCCTCGGTTTCGGCTACCTCATCGACGACAACGCACGCTTGATGCTCTTCGTGGTCTCGTTCGTGGCCGCTTGGATTCACTTATTTTCGGTGGGCTACATGCAAGACGATGCCGCCCGCGGCCGTTTCTTCGCGGGGCTCTCGATCTTCATGTTCTCGATCCTCGGGATTGTCGTCGCCGACAACCTGCTGATGACGTTCATCTTCTGGGAACTGGTGGGCTTCAGCTCCTACATGCTAATCGCGCATTACTTCGACAAGGATTACGCCGCCGCCGCCTCGAAGAAGGCCTTCATCGTTAATCGCGTGGGCGACCTCGGGTTCATCCTCGGCATCGCGCTCTGTCTGAAGGAATACGGCACGCTCGACTTTGTTGCGCTCAAGGCCGCTGCTGGTCCCGCTGTCCCGGTCGCGGTGGGTGCCTTGCTCATGTGCGGCTTCCTCGGGAAGTCTGCGCAGTTCCCCTTACATGTTTGGCTGACGGACGCGATGGCGGGCCCGACGCCGGTCTCGGCACTGATTCACGCCGCTACGATGGTGGCAGCTGGCGTGTTCTTCATGGCGCGCGTGAGTTTCCTGCTCGCCCCGGAAGTCCTACAATGGATCGCGATCTCTGGTGCCGGCATGGCCGCGCTCGCTGGCCTCTGTGCCCTAGCGCAAACGGACATCAAGAAGTCGCTGGCCTACTCGACCTTAGCGCACCTCGGCATCATGGGCTGCGCCATTGGCCTCGGCCGCCCCGACCTCGCCGTCCTGCACATGGCGATGCACGCCTTCTTTAAAGCCACGCTCTTCCTCGGAGCTGGCTCGGTCATCCATGGCTGCCACCATGAACAGGATATGCTCAAGATGGGCGGTTTGCTCAAGAAGATGCCGCTCACCGCGGCGACCTTTATCGCGGCGACGCTTTCGAACTGCGCCGTCCCGTTCTTCGCCGGCTGGTATTCCAAAGATGCCATCATCGAAGCGGCTTGGCATGGTCATAACTTGCCCGTCTTTGCCTTCCTCGCGATCGCGGCTCTAGCGACCTGCCTCTACAGCGGCCGCATGATTCGTCTCGTCTTCCTCGGCGAAGCCAACTCCGAAGCCGCCGAGCATGCGCATGAATCGCCTTGGACGATGACGCTGCCCATCATGGTACTCGGTTTAGTCTTTGCCGTGGGCGCCGGTTTCGCTGCGCACTACCTCATTCCTGCCTCGTCGTTACAGGTCGTCCACGCCTCGCTCGAAGAAATGCATTTTAGCTTCACCGCCCCCTCGACGATTGTCGGTCTCCTCGCCTTGGTGTTCGGTTTCGGCGGCGCCCTCAAGTTCTACGGCACCGTCCGTGGTGCCGATGCCCTGCAGGTCGTCTCGCCCCGCACCTACGCCCTTCTCGAACACCGCTGGATGGACGGACTTTACCGCTGGTGGATTGATGGCCCGCAGCGCCGGATGGTTGAGTTCATCGCGTTCCTTGACCTCATGCTCATCAACGGCGTCGCCGTGCGCTGGATCGCTGGTGGCGCGACCGCTGCCCTCGGTAATCTCACCGGACTCACCTTCCACCGCGGTCAGACCCGGGGCTATGCGCTCTGGATCGTCATCGGCTCCGTCCTTCTGGCTTGGTACCTCCTTGCCCGCTAACCCATGGATACTTTTAGCACGCTCAACGCTTGGTTGCTGGTCACGGCAATCTTCCTGCCGGTCCTGATCGGCCTAATTCTCCTCGCTGGCCGCGTCTTGCCGCGCAGTGGGGTCTCGGGCCTCGCCTTCCTTGGCTTCGCTATTCCCGCCGCCGTCGTCCTCTGGTTCCTCTTACCAGTGTCGGGTCCACTCGATGCCATCCTCCAACTCCGCGTGGCTGGACCTTGGCTCTTTAAACTCGGCCTGAACGGCGTCTCGGCGCCGCTCTTCGCGATGACCGCTGTCGTCGGCCTCGCGGCTGGCCTCAAAGCCCTCAACCAAGACGTCGAAGCCCGCGCTACCTACCTGGGCCTGATCTTGTTCATGTTCGGCGGTACGCTCGCCGTGTTCGCGACCGATAATATTATCGGCTTCTATTTCTTTCACGAATTCGCGCTGATCCCGACGTTCATCCTCACGCTCTTCTGGGGCGGCGAAGGGCGTCGTTCGGCGGCCATGCAGATGGCGATTTACCTGACGGTCGGAGCGATGCTTTCGCTGGGGGGCATCCTGATTGCCATGGAGGTGGCTGGCCTCAGCTGGAACGAAGCGACCTTCGATGCTCTCTTCCAAGGCCTTTGGGCGGCCAAGGAACCGCTGCCCGCCGCGACGGGTGCAATGACGCTCTTCGGCTTGGGTACGCTGGCTTCGCTCTTCCCCTTCCACTCTTGGGCCGCCCCGGGTTACTCCGCCGCCCCCACCCCGGTTTCGATGCTCCACGCGGGTGCGCTTAAGAAGTTCGGCCTGTACGGCATCGTGCTGATTGCCGCCGGCTCCATGCAGATTGGCCAAGGCTCCCTGGGCCAATGGTTCTTCTGGTGTGCTTTGGCGAACCTCTTGATTGTCGGACTTATCTGCATCGCGCAGCGCGACCTCAAGCAGCTGCTCGCTTGGAGCTCCGTCGCCCACATGGGCCCAATCTTCCTCGGTCTGTGGGTCGGCACGGCCAAGGGCCAAGCGGCTGGTATCGATGCCGCAATTTTCCTGATGGTCGCGCACGGACTGTCCTGCGCCGCCCTCTTCCTGCTCGCTAACGCCGTGCGCACGCGCACCGGCACTTACCGCTTCGAAGAACTCGGTGGCCTCGCCGCCCGCACGCCCGTCCTCGCGGCTTTCTTCGTCGCTGCGACCATGGCCTCTATCGGCCTCCCTGGCTTCGGAAACTTCTGGGGCGAAATCGGCGTCTTTCTCTCCCTGCGCGCTGAGCCACTCTGGGTCCAGGCTTTGGTCGCCTCCACCGTCGTCGTCTCCGCCATCTACGGGCTGCGTGCGGTCGCCACGGTCTTTTTCGGACCAGCCTCCAAGCACATCGAAGAACGGGCAGCCCATGCGCCCTTCGGTGATCTCGGCTTCACCGAACGTCTGGCCGCCACGCTACTTCTCGGCGCCTCGATGACCATCGGTTTCGTCCCTTCGCTCGTCACCCAGTGTACGAACGCTGATGCCCGCAATATCGCCGAGGCCGTCAAGCGCTCCATCGCACCTAAGACTCCGGCCGTCCCCGTCATCCCGCCCGCTGCCCCTAAGGCCACTACTCCTGCCCCTTCCGCCCGATGATTTCCTCGCTCGCCAACATCGACGGCGCCTTCAAGGCCCTCGCCCCACGCAATGCGGATTGGGCGTCCATCCTGCCCGAAATCTGCGTCGCTGGCCTCGCGCTGTTCTGCCTCGTGCAAGCGATGACGCTGCCGAAGTCCCTGCGCTGGCTCATCCCGACCACCGCCCGCATTTGCCTAGCCTTGGTGATGATCATGGCGCTGCAAGGCGGCACGGCTTGGAATCCAGCCGAGCCAACTGTGTTCTTTGCTGGCCTAACAAAACTCTCCGCTGACTCCGCCCAAGGCATCCGCCTGACGTTCCTGCTCAGCGCCCTGCTGACGAGCTTCCTCGCAGCCCGCTTCTTCAAAGAACGTCCCGCCCCCATTGCGGATTATCACCACGTCCTCATGGTCGTCACCGCGGCCTTCATGCTACTGGCGCAGTCCAACCACTTCGTGACGCTGTTCGTCAGCCTCGAAACGGCGGCCGTCGGCCTCTACGTCCTCGTCGGCTACTTGCGTCGCAGCCAAGCCTCGCTCGAAGCCGGCGTGAAGTACTTGGTCGCCGGCGGCCTGAGCTCCGCGTTGCTCCTCATGGGCATCGTGCTCGTCTACGGTTCGCTTGGCGGCCCTGGAGTGGACTCGCTTAACTTCGACCAAATCAACACCGCGCTCGCGGCCGCGCTTGCGGCCGGAAAGGGCAGCGCTCTGACAATGGTCGGCCTCGCTCTCATCCTGGGTGGCGCCGCCTTCAAGCTCGGTGCGTTCCCGTTCCATGCTTGGATTCCTGACGTCTATCAGGGCGCGCCCACCCCGACGACGGCTCTGCTCAGCACGGCCTCCAAGGCCGCGGGTGCCTTTACGCTGTTACTCCTCGTCACGGGTCCCTTCGCTCCACTCGCCCCGAAGCTCGCCCCGTTGCTCGCCATCGCCGCCATCCTCACACTGCTGGTCGGTAACCTTGCCGCCCTCGCCACGACCGACGTGAAGCGCGTGCTGGCCCTCTCCGGCGTTTCGCATGCCGGCTTCCTGCTCGCCGCCATCGCCGCCGTGGTCATTGCTGGCGCCAGCGACGGCCCGCAGCTCATCTCAATCTACCTCATCGCCTACGCGATTGGCACGTTCCTCGTCTCGCAGGCCCTCATCGAGCTCCCGGTGGCGGATGACCATCACCGTCCCTTACTCGGCCTCCGCGGCCTGCTGCGGCGCTCCCCGATTCTCGCCAGCGCCCTTGGCTTCGGCATCGGCTCGCTCGCCGGCATCCCGCCTTCCATTGGCTTCTTCGCCAAGCTACTGATTCTCATCTTCCTCGCTAAGCTCCACCTTTGGTGGGTCTTTGGCGCCGCCCTCCTGAGCGTTGCGATCAGTATCCACTACTACTTCGCCATCCTCCGCGAAGCCGTGGTCCGTCCGACCGACGACCAGGAAGAAGTCGTGCCACTGGAAGTCTCGTTCACGTCGCGCTTCCTCATCGGAGCGCTGTCGGCTGCGACGATTCTCGGAAGCCTCCTCGTGTTCCGCAACTAAGCCCTGGGCTTACGGCCGCGCGGGTGATGCTGCCGGTGGGCATCGCTCAAGGCGCTGCGTTCGACCGACGTATAGACCTGCGTCGTGGCGATGTCCGCATGCCCGAGCATCTCTTGGATGGAACGCAAGTCAGCGCCGCCGGCTAAAAGGTGGGTCGCAAAGGCGTGCCGTAACAAGTGCGGCTTGACGGGTACGTCGACGCCCGAGCGCGCGGCGGCCTGTTTCACGCTCAACCAAAAGGTCTTCCGGGACAGCGCTTGGCCACGGGCGCTGAGGAAAACCGCGCTCCCGGTTTTTTTACGCGTCAGTGCCGGACGGCCCTTCTCTAAATAAGCCCGCACCGCGACGATGGCGGTTTCGCCCACGGGCACGACGCGATCCTTGGAGCCCTTACCCCGAACGCGGACCAAGGCGGACTCCAAATCGAGCGCCTGCAGTTCGACCCCGCAGAGTTCGGAGATGCGTAAGCCCGAGCCATACATGAGCTCGAGCATCGCACGGTCGCGCAGGCCTTGGGGCGTGGAAGTATCGGGCGCCGACACGACCTTCGCGGCCTGCTCGGCGGTCAACGTACCCGGCAAGGTCCGGCGAAACTTCGGACCCCGGGCCAATTCGGTGAAGTCATCGCGACGGAGGCCACTCCGCACCAGATGAGCGGAAAAGGTCCGCACCGCGGAAAGCCGGCGGGACAGCGAGGCAGCGGCATGGCCGAGACGGTCCAGGGACTTCACCCATGACTCCACCTCGGCCAAACCGACCTCTGTCCAGCGCTCCTTGCCCAAGCGGGCGCAGTGCGCCGTGAACCGGGCCAAGTCATCCTCGTAGGCCGCCACCGTTAACTTCGCCAACCCACGCTCCAGCGACAGGTAGGCCAAGAAGGCGTCGACGGACTCCTGCAGGTCAGGCGGGACCACCGTGGCTTTCTTTCGACGAGGGGCTCCCATGTTTCATCCAGTATTGCGGAAAGGTCCGATGAGTCCATAAGGATTCGGTATGTCCAGCCAGCGTGAGCGCGCCATGAAGCCGACCGATCTTCGGGGAATCCTCCGTTACGTCCCGATGTTCCGTGATCATGTCTTCGTGATCGCGGTCGACGGCTCCATTGTCAGCCACGAGAATTTTACGAATATCGTCACCGATATCGCCGTCCTCCGCAGCCTATCGATCAAGGTCGTTCTGGTCCATGGCATCGGCCACCAGCTCGTCGCCCTCGCCGGGGAACACAATGTGGCCCTCTCCGATATCCAAGGCGAAGGCGTCACCGACGCCGCGACGATGTCACTGGCCCGGGAAGCGGCCGCGCTCGTCTCCCAGACCGTCTTGGAACACTTAACCCAGGCGGGCCTGCGCTGCGCCATCACCAACGCCGTCCGCGCCACGAACGTCGGTGTGATCAAAGGCCGTAACCACCTCTTCACTGGTAAGATTGAGAAAGTCGATGCCGCCATCCTGAAGTCCATGCTCGCGCAGGATATCCTGCCGCTCGTGACGCCGATTGTCTGCGACCGCGAAGGCCAGTCCCTCCGCGTCAACAGCGACCACTTGGCCATGGAACTCGCCGTGGCGATGGGCGCCTCAAAGCTCATCTACCTCACCCCCTTCCCGGGCTTACAGGTCAATGGCGTCGTGAAGATCAACCTACCGGAAGACGAACTCAAGACGCTGCTCGCCGATAAGAAGGTGAACCTCGACCCACGTATCCGCAGCAAGGCTGCCCAAGCCGCCAAGGCCTTGGATGAAGACGTCCCCCGTGCACACATTTTGGACGGACGGGTCTTCGGTGGCCTCTTGACCGAGATTTTTGATAAGGTCGGCCTCGGCACGATGGTGCACGCCAACGACTACGACCGCATTCGGCAGGCCAAGAAGAAGGACGCCCAAGCCCTCTACAACCTCGCCAAACATGGGGCGAAGTCCGAGGCCCTCGTCCTCCGCACCCGCCAGCAGATTGAGCAGTCGATCGCCGACTTCTTCGTCTACGAAATCGACGATAGCATTATCGGTTGTGCCGCCCTCCGCGCTTATCCCGATGGCAAAGCGATGGAACTCGGGGCGCTCTACGTCCAGCCATTCTACCACGGTCGCGGCGTTGGCAAGAAGCTCGTCGAGTACGCCAAGCGTCGGGCGAAGGACCGTGGTGCCAAGAAGCTCTTGGCACTCACGACCCAGACCTCCGGCTTCTTCCATTCATCCTGCGGGTTCATTGAAGCGTCGCTCAAGGACCTCCCCGTTGCCCGTCGCCAGGAACTTAAAGCCAGTGGCCGAAATTCGTATGTCCTGCAGTTCCCACTGAAGAAGCTCGCCGACTCGGTGCGCTAAGCCTCGCCGTCCACGTCGTCGGTCGAAACCGGGCGCGGCGGCGCGAGGAAAAACCCGCGCTGCTTTTCGGTGGGCACCAGTCCGACCTTCTCCATCACGAGCAGGAAGTCTTCCCAGACCGTGCGCTTAGCGGTCAGGCTGCTATTGTGGAGCAGGTAATTGGGATGGAACGTCGGCATCAGCGGACGGCCTTCGAACTCATGCCAGTGGCCGCGTTCCTGCGTGATGGTTCGCTTGGCTTGAATTAAAGCTTCGAAGGCCTGCGCTCCCAGCGCGACAATGACCTGGGGTTGGATCGCTTCAATCTGCGCGCGAACATAAGTCAGGTTGAAGGCCACCTCGGAAGCGTTCGGCGGACGCTTGCCATAAGCGGTCGGGGGTTCGGGCCGCCAGCCCATGAGGCTCGTGACGTAGATGTCCTTTTCGGAAAGGCTGGCGACGGCCACAATCTTGCGAAGTAATTCACCGGCGGGACCGACGAACGCACGACCCGCTTCGACTTCTTCGAGGGTGGGGGCTTCACCGACAAAGAGGATTTTGGCCTCGGCCGAGCCATGCCCGAGCACGGGCTTCTGCGGAGCCTTCAGGTGCTCCAGCGTCACGGGACACCGGGAAATCTGCTGATGGACCCACGCGAGGCGCTCGGCCTTGGTGCCTGCGGGCAAGGTGAGTGCACGCGGGGCGGGCAAGGGATGCAGCTCGGGGGCAGGGACCGTGACCTTGGGCACTGGAGATGTGACCACAATCGGCCGAGGGGTGGCGGCAGGAGGCCGAGCGGTGGCCACCGAGACCACCGCCTGGGCCGACGTCGTCGCTCGGGCTACGTCCGGAGACGCGGTGCCAGCCAAGACTTTCAAGGCCAGCAAGGATTCGTCGGAGACGCTGACGCGGCGAACCCCCGCCGCCTTTTGGCGGTGCAGCTCGGCGAGCAGGGCGTCGATGGCTTCTACAGGGTCAATCACGACAACGTGAGGCATTGTCGGGTTGGAGCGAGGGTCAATTCTTTCCCCAAACGTGCCCTCCGACCCAAATTATTCACATTGTTTCCGTTTTTTATTCGCACCCCCGAAGCCGGAACCTACCTAATAAGGGTAAATATTTCATAAACACTTAATAGTTAGTACTTTGTATTAACTAGAAAACTGATAAATCGCCCAGGGACGCGTGGCTGTTCACCCGCCGGCCAACCGATCACCCACTCAAAAGAGATGAAATACCCCATAATTCCCCTTGGCGATACCCCCAAGTAATCTGCCCTATTGTGAATAAACTTGCAGGCGCCCCGCAAAAGTGTGTTTCTGTGGGTCAGGTCCGCTCTGAATATAACCAAACCAAGAGCGAAACCCCGCAAGAATCCGGTGAGTTGACGGTCGTTAAGACGGCAAATCGAAATCCGAAGGTCGGAAACGGGCAATGCGGTGCAGGTAAAACACAGAAAATAAAAGATATGGAAAACAAACTGTTCGTAGGCAACCTTCCTTGGGCTGCTACCGAATCCGACATCCGCGCACACTTCTCCCAAGGCGGAGAAGTCGTATCCGTGGAAGTAATGATGGATAAGTTCACGGGTCGTCCTCGTGGCTTCGCCTTCGTAACCATGGCCAGCGCTCAAGCTGCCCAGGATGCGATCGCTAAGACCGAGAACATTGACTTCATGGGTCGTCCCCTGAAGGTGAACGTTGCTCGTCCTCGTGAAGAACGCCCCTCCTTTGGTGGCGACCGTCCTCGCTCCGGCGGCTTCGGTGGTGGCGGCGGCGGCGGCTCTCGCGGCGGCTTCGGCGGCGGCGGTGGCGGCGGCGGCTCTCGCGGCGGCTTCGGCGGCGGCGGAGATCGTCCTCGCTCCGGCGGCTTCGGCGGCGGCGATCGTCGTGGCGGCTTCGGCGGCGGCGGAGATCGTGGCGGCTACTAATCCCTTCGGATTATAACCAACTCATTCGGGGCGCTCATTTGGGCGCCCCTTTTTTTGGCCTAGTGGCCCTTCCCACTTGTCCTCCGGCGCCCGCCTTTTAATATTAGAAAACTACAAGCCATGCATGCCTTCCGACTCGGCCTCTTGTTTTGCCTCGCCTGGACCCGCGTCCAAGGCGCCCCCGAGACCCTTGGCATACCGGCCGACGCGGCCGGCTTGGTCTACGTCTCCAATGAAGTCGTCGACCGCACGGTGCTCGGCCAAGCCATCAATGCAGCCTTTAAGCAAGACCTCGCCCAAAACAAAGTCGTCCGCCAACTCGAGGAGAAGCTGGGGATTCGCCTCGACGCGGACATCCAAGACCTCCGCATAGGTATTTTCACACCGGCCCCGAACGACCCGGAAGGCGAGCCCGAGTTGGTCGTCCTATTGCGTGGTCATTTCACGCCAGCTCGCATCGAAGCGTTTGCGCGCTCCCATCAAGTGCCCGCGACGACGGTCGGTAAATTCTTGGCCTGGGATGCCCCTAAGTTCCTAGAAGCGTTAACCGGCGAGACCGCCACCGAACCAGACAAGAAGCCGAGTGTCCTCATCGCCTATTCGAAGGACCTTCTCATCCTCGCCACAAAGGCTAAGGCCGAGGCGACCATCGCCGCGCTCAATGGTAAGGCGAACTCCTGGAAACTGCCGGCGGTGGCCGCGACCCAGCAAGAAGCCCTGAAGAACCAGTGGCTGTTCTCCTATGTCGATATACTCAAAGCCGCCAAACCGGCGGACCGGGCGGACGTCGAAGAATCAGGCATCCAAAGTATTACGTTAAGCGTCGGCGAGAACGCTCAAGACCTCCAAGTCCGCCTCTCCGCCAGCTTTATCGATGCAGATAAGGCCGCCCTCACACTCCTGCAGTTCAAGGCACTACCAACCATACTCGACGGCGCGCTGACGGTTGCAGCGGCCGGTAAGAAGCCCGAAGAAGTCGCCGCGATGGAGAAGCTGCTGGACTTGATTCACAAAATTCAAATCACCGGCGCGGGCTCCACGATTTCCGCGCAACTGAACTACCCAGCCAAAGAGGCGGCGACGGCGCTGCTCGAGGCGGCCAAGAAGGCTAAGTAAGGGAAGTAGAGTATGCGCCGCGCCCTGCTCTTCTCGGTTTCGTTTTCGCTCCTCGCCGTGCTGGCGTGGTGGGTACTGACGCCGTCCCCCCGCGCCTTGCACTTCGCGCAAGCCCACGAGCTGTATGGCTTTGTCGACACGCGCACCACCACCGGCTTGGATACCGTTGAACCCGTCCTGACGCTCCTGACGCAGCTAGCTCCGGCGACGCAACGCGTCACGGCCAAGCAGCAGGTGAAGTCGCCGGCACCGGCCCGGGAGATTCGCGTAGGCATCGGCTTCAAGCCGCCCGCTTGGGCTTGGCTCGATGGCCCGGCCACGCCGGCCGAAACCGTCATCCAAGTCATCCCTTCACTATCCTTACAGCAGTTAGCCGCGTTGCCGCATGGCTACCTCCTGCTGCGGAGCGAAAGCCCGGCCATCGTCGCCGCTGACCCGCGGCTGCGCCGCTGGCTCGGCGTGGCCATGAGTGAAACCCTCAGCCAGGCCAAGGCCTTGACGATTGCCGTCGGCGAAGAGTCCACCCCGGCGCGAGCCCAGATCGGACTTTGCCTTGAGTTCGCCGATGCGGAAACCGCCGTCGCCGCGATCAAACGCATCGCCGCGCCGACCACGAATAATGTGCTGACGTTCAAGGTCAGCCCGCAAGCCGAACAGGTCGCGAAGACGCATAAGCTCGTCGTCGTCCGCTTCGAGGTCGATGCGCTGTACCTTCGGCTCGCCGCGCAGCCGCGCTGAGTTAAGCCTTCTCCAACGTACCGTCCGCATTCAGGCGACGGTAGTAACAACCCGCACGGGCCTTGCCGTTTTCCTTGGTATGGCAGGCGCCTTGGCCGGCCGGCCGGACCTTATACAGAATCGAGTTCTGCTCGCAGTTCACGCGAACCTCGAGGAGCTCCAGAAAGTCCCCCGAGGTGAGGCCTTTGATCCAGAGTTCATTGCGGGAGGTGCTCCAGAAAGTGGCCTTCTTTTCCTTCAGGGCGGTCCGGAGGGCCAGCTCGTTGACGTAGCCCAAGATGAGCACTTCGCCGGTCAGGGCGTCCTGGGCCACGGCGGGGATGACATCGGCCGCCCCGGAAGCGATTTTACGCAGTTTTTGGAAGTCTAGGCTGAGGGCTGAGCCTTCTTCGAGTGCTGGGTCGGACATGACTCTATCTGGCACGGACGGAGCCCTGCATTCAAGGCTGGAAAGAGAGGCCTATTCTGCCTTACGGATACGGACCATGTCGCTCAATAATTCCGCCGACCTTTCCCGCGCCGCCACCGAAGCCCGTGGCCTTGCCATGGATGCCGTGGCCGCTTGCCACTCCGGCCACCTCGGCCTGCCACTCGGTGCCGCCGAAATCGGCGCCGTCCTCTACGGCAACTTCCTCCGCCATGACCCCGCGGCCCCGCAGTGGATTAACCGCGACCGCTTCGTGCTCTCCGCCGGCCATGGTTCCATGTTCGTCTACAGCTGGATCCACCTGGCCGGCTTCGACCTCCCACTCCAGGAGGTGAAGAACTTCCGCAAGCTGCACTCCAAGACCCCGGGCCACCCAGAGTTCGGCGAAACGGTCGGAGTTGAAGCCACCACTGGCCCGCTCGGCCAAGGCACCGGCAACATCGTGGGCATGGCAGTGGCCGCCAAGATGGCCGCTGCGCATTTCAACACCGCCGAACATAAAATCTTCGACCACATCGTCGTCGGCCTCGCGGGCGACGGTTGCCTCCAAGAAGGCATCTCCCAGGAAGCCGCTTCCTTCGCGGGCCGCTTCGGCCTGGATAACCTCATCATGCTCTACGACTCCAATGACGTCACCCTCGACGCCATGGCTTCGAAGACGCAGAACGAGGACACCGCCAAGCGTTACCAAGCCGCTAACTGGGAAGTCTTCACGGTCCCGCACGGCAACGAACTGGCCCCCATCGCCGAAGCCCTCGATAAGGCACGCGCGAACAAGAACGGCCAGCCGAAGTTGATCATCTGCAAGACGGTCATCGGTAAAGGTATCGCCGAAGTCCAAGGCACCTCCAAGGGCCACGGCGAAGCGGGCGTGAAGTTCGTCGATGCCTCGCGCAAGGCCCTCGGCTTGCCGGAAGAGAAATTCTACGTCTCCCCCGAGACCCGTGCGTTCTTCGCCGCCCGCATGGCTCAGCAGGCCGCCGCGCACGCCGCTTGGTCGCAGACCTTCGCCGCTTGGTCCCAGGCCAACCCCGAGAAGGCTGCCCTCCTCGCCAAGGCTCAAAAGGGCGACCACGGCGACGTGCAGTCCCTCCTCACAGCGATTCCTGAATTTGGTAAGAACGCCCTCGCGACCCGCGTCTCGGGCGAAACCTGCATCAACGCCGTCGCCAAGGCTTCGCCGCTCGTGCTGTCGGGTTCGGCCGACCTACACGGCTCGACCAAGAACTACATTAAGGACGTCGGCGACTTCGACATCGCGACGCCGGGTGGCCGTAACCTCTACTTCGGTATCCGTGAGCACGGGATGGGCGCGATCCTCAACGGCATGGCCTACCACGGCATCTTCAAGGGCTCCGGAGCGACGTTCCTGACGTTCTCCGATTACCTCCGTCCGTCCATCCGCGTGGCGGCCCTCGCCAAGCTGCAGGCGTTTTACATCTTCACGCACGACTCCGTCGGCGTCGGCGAAGACGGTCCGACCCACCAGCCGGTGGAAACGGTCAGCGCCCTGCGTTGCATCCCGAACCTAGACGTGGTCCGCCCGGGCGACGCCGAAGAAACCGCCGCCGCCTTTGCCCACGCCGTGGCTCGCAAGGACGGCCCGGTGGCCCTTATCCTCTCCCGCCAGAACGTCCCGTCGCTCGACGCCGCACCCGTTGCCACGCGCCGCCAAGGCACGCTCAAGGGTGGTTATATTCTCCGTCAGGAAACCGCCCCGCTTACGCACATCATCATCGGTACTGGGAGCGAACTCTCGCTGGCCCTCGCCGCGGGTGAAGAGCTCGGCGCCAGCGTTCGCGTCGTCTCGATGCCTTCGATGGAAATCTTTGCTCGTCAGCCCAAGGCCTACCAGGAAGAAGTCCTGCCAGCCGCCTGCACCAAGCGCGTCAGCATCGAAGCCGGCGTCACCATTTCGTGGGGCCGCTACGTCGGCACCGCCGGCAAGGCGATCGGCACTGACACCTTCGGCCTCTCCGCCCCGGGCGACGTGGTCATGAAGGAACTCGGTATCACGAGGGAAGCCGTCGTGAACGCCGCCAAGGCGCTCTAAGCCAGCCTGTAGCAGAGCCTTCTAACGGGCCGGCCTTCGCGAGAAAGTCGGCCCGCTTTCTTTGTGGGCAAACCCTACGATATCCCGCCCCGTTACCGCTTACGTCAGAAGGTATACTTCGATTTACCTAGGTCAGCCAAAAGGAAAGACTTGGCCAGTTCGAGCGGTTGCGGTTTACGCCAACCGAGGTTCCAGACGCTGACAAACGCAGGGTCTAGCCCTGACGACTCCATGCGACTGAAGGAGTCAATCTTCACCAAGGCCTCTTGAACCGTATAGGGGCCATAGGTTTTGCTGGCATCAAAAACAATAAAACAGGTCGGCGTGTTACGCATACAACCGACATAACCTACTTCACGACGTCACCGCTGGAAGCAAATCAGTATGGAGTCTTTAA